>JAOUMF010000279.1 GCA_029881615.1 Alphaproteobacteria bacterium
ACGCCTGACCGAACCCCATGTTCATCAATCTGTCGGCGAAAATCACGGTCTCTTTCTGGCCGCAATGACGATAGACGATATCGATGACGTTCGAAATTTCCTTCTTGGTCAGAACCCGGTTGATCAGTTCGAACGGAACGCGCGGGTGACGCGGCAGGATATCCGACAGAATCAGTCGGCCCGGCGTGGTTTCCACGCGAACCGTGATCGGTTTTCCATCCTCATCGACCGTCTTGTAGCGCGCCATGATCTTGGCATGCAGGTCCACGACCTTCTGACCGAGCGCATATTGCACCTCTGTCAGATTGGCGAATGACATGCCTTCGCCCCGCGCGCCCTCACGCTCCATCGACATCCAGTACAGGCCCAGCACAATATCCTGCGACGGCACGATAATCGGCTTGCCGTTCGCGGGAGACAGGATGTTGTTGGTCGACATCATCAGCACGCGGGCTTCAAGCTGCGCTTCAAGCGACAGCGGCACGTGGACCGCCATCTGGTCACCGTCGAAGTCCGCGTTGAAGGCCGTACAGACCAGCGGATGCAACTGAATCGCCTTACCCTCGATCAGCTTCGGCTCGAACGCCTGAATGCCGAGACGATGCAAGGTCGGCGCCCGGTTCAGCATCACCGGATGTTCGCGAATTACCTCTTCGAGAATATCCCAGACTTCCGGCCGCTCCTTTTCCACCATGCGTTTCGCCGCCTTGATGGTTGAAGCCATGCCGTAGAGTTCCAGCTTCGAATAGATAAATGGCTTGAACAGTTCCAGCGCCATCTTTTTCGGCAAGCCGCACTGATGCAACATCAATTCCGGTCCGACCACGATGACCGAACGACCCGAATAATCGACGCGCTTACCCAACAGGTTCTGCCGGAAACGGCCCTGCTTGCCCTTGAGCATATCGCTCAACGACTTCAGCGGACGCTTGTTGGCGCCAGTGATGACACGGCCGCGACGGCCATTGTCGAACAGCGCGTCGACGGCCTCCTGCAGCATGCGCTTTTCGTTCCGTACGATAATGTCCGGGGCGCGCAACTCAATCAGCCGCTTCAGGCGGTTGTTGCGGTTGATGACGCGGCGATAGAGATCGTTCAAATCCGAAGTGGCGAAGCGACCGCCATCCAGCGGCACCAGCGGGCGCAGTTCGGGCGGAATCACCGGCACGACGTCCAGGATCATCCATTCCGGGCGCGCGCCCGAATCGATGAAGGCCTCAATCAGCTTCAGCCGCTTGACCAGCTTTTTGCGCTTGGCCTCGGAATTGGTTTCCTTCAGCTCGGTATGCACCGTGACACGATCTTCCTCGAGATCGAGGGCGGACAGCATATCCTTCATCGCCTCGGCGCCGATCTTGGCGGTGAAGTTCTCTTCGCCAAATTCGTCCTGCGCGTTCATGAACTCCTCTTCCGAGAGGAGCTGATACATGTTCAGCGAGGTCAGCCCGGGCTCGGTGACGACGAAGCTCTCGAAATACAGAACCCGCTCCAGATCCTTCAGCGTCATGTCCAGCAGCAGACCGATCCGGCTGGGCAGCGACTTGAGGAACCAGATATGCGCCACCGGCGAGGCAAGCTCGATATGGCCCATGCGCTCGCGGCGCACCTTGGACAAGGTTACTTCAACGCCGCATTTTTCGCAGACAATGCCGCGATATTTCATGCGCTTGTACTTACCGCACAGGCACTCGTAATCCTTGATCGGACCGAAAATGCGAGCGCAGAACAAACCGTCGCGCTCTGGCTTGAACGTCCGATAGTTGATGGTTTCAGGTTTCTTGATCTCGCCAAACGACCATGAGCGGATCCGCTCCGGGCTCGCGATGGCGATCTGGATCGAATCGAAGCTCTGCGGGCCGCTCGGCTGACCGAAGATGTTCATCAACTCTTGCATTGGATTCCCCTTGGGTTCCTCGTTTATCCGTCAGTGGTGGGCGGGCCGTTCAGGCACCGCCCATATTAAACACCGCGGATCAATATCCACTTTCCATGAGCTCGACATTAAGGCCGAGCGACCGCAGTTCCTTCACCAGCACGTTGAAGGACTCCGGAATGCCGGACTCGAAATTGTCATCGCCCCGGACAATCGCCTCATAGACCTTGGTACGGCCGGAGACGTCATCCGATTTCACGGTCAACATTTCCTGCAATGTATAGGCCGCGCCGTACGCCTCAAGCGCCCAGACTTCCATTTCGCCGAAACGCTGGCCACCAAACTGCGCCTTGCCGCCCAGCGGTTGCTGGGTAACCAGACTGTAGGGACCAATGGAACGAGCATGGATCTTGTCGTCCACAAGATGGTGAAGCTTCAACATATAGATATACCCGACGGTAACCTTACGATCGAAAACTTCACCGGTACGTCCGTCAATCAGCGTGACCTGGCCGGAACCAGCGAGTCCCGCCTTGCCCAGCATGCTAACGATGTCATCCTCGCGAGCGCCGTCGAAGACCGGTGTCGCCATCGGCACACCATTGGTCAGGTTACCGGCAAGCTCCATCAATTCACCGTCATTCATATTGGCAACGTCTTCGTCATAGACCTCCTTGCCATATATGTTTTCCAGATGTTTGCGCAGCTTGCTGTCATCCTCGCCCTTGGCCTTGATGTCGGAGAGCATTTCACCGATCTGACGGCCAAGACCGGCCGACGCCCATCCCAGATGGGTTTCGAGAATCTGACCGACATTCATGCGGCTGGGCACGCCAAGCGGGTTCAACACGATATCGACCGGCGTGCCGTCTTCGAGATAAGGCATGTCTTCCATGGGCATGATCTTCGAGATCACACCCTTGTTGCCATGACGGCCGGCCATCTTGTCGCCCGGCTGCAGCTTGCGCTTCACCGCAACGAATACCTTGACCATCTTCATCACGCCGGGCTGCAGTTCGTCGCCACGCCGCAGTTTCTCGACCTTGTCGTCGAAGCGACGTTGCAAGCGATCGATCGCCTCGTCGAAATGCTTGTTCAGCGCCTCCATCTCGTCATTGACCTTGTCTGTCTTGACGAGAATCTGACGGAGCTGCCCAACGGTATATTCGTCGAGGATTTCCTGGGTCAGCTTGGTGCCGGTCGCCAGGCCCTTGGGCCCGCCGGAAACCGTCTCGCCCGGCAGCATTTCATTAAGCCGGCTACGCAGCGACCGCTCCAGAATGGCGCGCTCGTCATCGCGGTCCTTACCGAGACGTTCGATTTCCGACCGCTCGATGGCCAAGGCACGTTCATCCTTGTCGACACCACGGCGCGAGAATACCCGAACCTCGACCACCGTGCCCGTGACACCCGGCGGCACGCGCAGCGAGGTATCGCGAACATCCGAGGCCTTTTCGCCGAAGATCGCGCGAAGCAGCTTTTCTTCAGGGGTCATCGGCGACTCACCCTTCGGCGTTACCTTGCCGACCAGGATGTCACCGGCCTGCACCTCGGCGCCGATATAGGTGATGCCGGCCTCGTCCAGATTCTTGAGACCTTCCTCGCCGACGTTCGGAATGTCGCGGGTGATTTCTTCCTGGCCCAGCTTGGTATCGCGGCCCATGACTTCGAATTCCTCGATATGGATCGAGGTGAAGACGTCATCGCGCACGATACGCTCGGAAATCAGGATGGAATCCTCGAAGTTGTATCCATTCCAGGGCATGAAGGCGACCAGCACGTTACGGCCCAGCGCCAGTTCACCCAACTGGGTCGAGGGACCGTCCGCGATAATATCGCCGGCCTGAACAATATCGCCCACCTTCACCAACGGACGCTGAGTGATACAGGTGTTCTGGTTGGAACGCTGGAACTTCAGCAGGTTATATATGTCGACCCGGGTTTCGGAGGATGCCGTCTCGCCGGTGGCGCGCACCACGATGCGGGTGGCGTCCACCTGATCGATGATACCCGTACGCTTGGCCACGATGCTGACGCCGGAATCACGGGCTACCCGCTCTTCCATGCCGGTGCCGACCAACGGCGCCTCGGCGCGGACCAGCGGAACCGCCTGACGCTGCATGTTCGATCCCATCAGCGCCCGGTTGGCGTCATCGTTCTCAAGGAACGGAATAAGCGCCGCGGCCACTGAAACGATCTGCCTCGGCGACACGTCCATCAGGTCGATGTCCTCGGGGCGGGCCACAATATACTCACCGCCACGCCGGCAACTCACCAGATCGCTGACGAACTTCTTGTTCGCGTCCAGTTCCGCGTTCGCCTGGGCCACCGTATAGCGGCCCTCGTCCATCGCCGACATATATTCAACTTCGTCGGTAACCTGGCAATCGACCACCTTACGATAGGGCGTCTCGATGAACCCGTACTGATTGACCCTTGCATAGGTCGCCAGACTATTGATCAGGCCGATATTCGGACCTTCCGGCGTCTCGATCGGGCAAATGCGTCCATAATGCGT
>JAOUMF010000280.1 GCA_029881615.1 Alphaproteobacteria bacterium
GCACGGCCGTATCCATCGCGTCACCCACGGTTCGGAAGGGAATTTCCTTGAGCCGGGACTCCGCGTCGCCCAGTTTCAGCCCCAGCGTGTTGTCAAGGATCAGCCCCAGCCGCCCGATCCTGCGCGTCTGCGTGATCGCGCTGCCGATCGTTCCCCCGCCTTCCAGCTTCAGGCTCTTGTATTTATGGGTGTAGCCAAGCCCGGCCTGAACTTTCGAATAGGCCGCATCGAGCGTAATGCCGCCGCCCGAGACCGTGCGGTCGGGATGTACCGCGCCCTCGGCCAGGATCTTGACCATTTCACCCTCCAAATGGTCCAGCCCTGTCAACGTCGCCGTGGCCGCGCCGCTATAGGTCAGTCCGGAATCCACGTAGAACGCATCGGCGGCGACATCGCCGTCCTCGTAATCCTTCTCAAGGACCTCGATATAGCGCCGGGTTGCGCCGTTGACGGTGCGTTTGACGATGCACCACAGTTCATCGCGGGCCTGCGTGCCCGCCGCCGGATTGCCGGGAATGGTGGCGATGCTCTCGACCGCCGCATTGCCGGCCCCCAGGCTCCCGCCCAGAATATGCCGCGACCAGCCGATCACTTCCTGTTCCGGCCGGTAGGTCAGCGCGGCCAGAACCCCGTCCTCGCGCAGCACCCAGACCAGGCTGTGCGGTTCCTCCTGATAGGCCAGTTCCGCGATGTCGCCCCGGGTCACATGTTCGGCGAAGATTGTCAGGTCGTAAGCCCGGTAGCCGCCGCCGTCGCGCCCGAAGGCCATCAGCCGGCGTTTGCCGCGCTGGGCGAAGATTGCCGATTCATCGATAGCGATGGCGTCGACATCGGCGCAGGCCCGCGTGGTCTGGGCCTTGACCGAAAAATCGACCGGGGTAATCGGCCCGTCATCGAGGTTCGAGCGCATGACCAGCTGATTGGCCGTGCTGCCCGCCACCAGCTTGCCCGCCGGGACCAGCCACAATATCGCATTGACGGTTTGCGAGGCCACGGTGCGCGCGATGGCATCGTCGTCGGCCACCAGCCCGGCCCCGTCATCGGGCTGCATGTTCTGGAAGTCGCCGGACTGCGACAGCCACACGGTCTGCGGCTGGGTCGCGGTGCCGGCCCAGGCAGAGCGGCTTTCATAGAAGGTTACGGCACGGGGCCAGCCGGTGGTTTCCGACCAGGCCCCCAGCCGCCATTGGTCGACCGGCGTGGCGGCGGCAAAATCCCGCCTTATGTCAACCGTCACCGAAATCCGCGAATTGATCCCGGCGATCACCGCCCAGCCCCAACTGCTGCCATGTTCGATGCGGATCAACCGACCCAGATCGGTGGCCAGAAACCCCTGCCCTTCATTGATGCCGATTGTGGAATCCGCCGTGACGAGAACCCCCTTGCCCGTGACCGCGCCCGGCGTCAGCTTGGTGGCGCCCACATTCACCGGCCCCCAGGGCCCGTCGGCGAAATCCACCTCTTCCAGCGACCAGCCCGCATGCCCCCGGCGCAACAGCCTGTGCGGCTTATGGCCGGGACTGGCCAGATACATGATATCCGCGGTCTGGGCATATTTGATGGAGGGCAGATCGGCGGTCGCATAAGGCGTGGTCAATTCCGCCGGCGCGTTGTTCATCAGCGCCACGTCATCGATCTGAAGCGTCTTCCCCTCGGCCCGGAACTGTATGTAAAACGGACTTGTCGCGGGGATGAACGGCCATGCGTGCCAGCCGGTTCCCGCGAGCCGGTCCTCGACCAGATCGTTGCCGGTCGGCGTTGATCCGATACGCAGTTGCACCGCGTCGCCCTGTACCCCGACCACCCGGAAGCGCAGCACATGCTCGACCCCGACGGCGGTGGTCGCCACCCCCTGCTCGGCCCATGCGTAATCGCCGGCCAGCCCGTCCAGGTTCAACCGGCCATTTGTCGCGTCATGCGTTATCGCCGCCGCGGTGCCGCCCAAAACCGTGAAATCCGTGGTCGCCAGCCCGGTCGCCGTATCGGTGATGGTCTCGCCATCGGCGAAACTTCCGGTTACGCCGGTCAGGATGAGCGTGCCCGCCGTGCCGCTGCCCAGCACCCCCTTGTTCACCGACAGGATGGTCCCGGTCGCCAGCGAGGTTCCCCCCGTCACCACGAGCCCGGCCGTAAAGTCCCCACCTTCCGCATAGAAAGGCAGTTCCAGAACGTTCGACCGATCGCTCCAACCGGCAATGCTGCTGATGAATTCGCCGTTATTGACGACAGCGTCGGTGCCGGGCACCGCGATCTGGCCAAGATCCTTGTAGAAACGGAAGTAAGCATCGCCGGCCTCGATCGCATAGGCCTGCACGGTGGAGAACACGAAACCGAGCAGCCTGGTCTTCAGCGATTCCGTCTTGACCGCGTTGACATATCGCGTGCCGGGCCGCCGCATGAACCCGCCCTGCTGCAACAGCAGCAGATTCTCGAACGTTTCACCAGCGAAACGATACTGCGCCAGATCGACCCGCGCCGCCATGCGCGGGGAAAATTCGCCGGCATTGAAAGCCGGGATAAGGGCATTTGCACGGGCCATGGCTCAATTCCTCACTTCGGCCCAGCCGGATTCCGGCCGGTATTCCGGCGGATCGTCCTGGCCGTCGATGGTCTGGGCTTCCATCGCATAGGCCTGAAAGGCCTCGTTCATGCGGTCGCGCAAGGTTGCGGATTTGGCCAGCGGCACCGCCAGTTCCACCGCCAGCGCATAGGCCAGCGCCTCGCGAAACATCTCGTCGAAATCGTTGGGGTCGGTGATCCGCGCGCCATAGACCAGATAGAGGTTCGCATGATCGGACAGGATCGCCCGTCCTTCCACCTGATAGCCATGGGTCTGGCTGACGCCGGCTGAATCCGGATAGACCGCTATATTACGCAGCCAGTCGCTGGGCAGCTGATAGGCATGGGCCCAGCCGAATACCGGGGGCGCCGACAGCTGCGCCAGCTTCACCCGCTTCTTGTTGAAATTCCATATATGGCGACGCAATAGCCGGTCGCGGATGCGCCCATACATCTCGTTGCACAGGTCGCCCGCCGTCGATCCCTCGGCCAGCGAGGCGATACGATTGTTGCTGACCTTCGCCAGCGCGGCATTACAGATCGCGACTTCGCTTGTCATGGCGATACCTTTCCGGTGGAGGGTTGTTCAGAAGCCGGTATTCCCCATGAACACCGCGCAATTGGGCGATGCCGGCGGAAGGGGATACGGGAGCAAAAAACACAGGGGCCGGACACAATGGCCCGGCCCCTGCAAGTCGAGGGAAGAGAACGCTTTAGTCGAAGGCGTAAAACAGCATCACCCGGAATGTGCCGGACGCGGGAAGCGCCGCCACACCAACGGTAACGATCACCGTTTCCTCGGCCGCAAGCGCCTCGCCGACACCGCCGGCGCCGAACATGGTCGGCGTGGCGACCGCGGTGAAGACAGCCGCCGCCTTGTATTTCGCGGGCGTGCCGGAAGTACCGACAGCGACGGTCGCGGTGCCAAGACTGGTATCGGTCTCGATCAGGCCGAACAGCGGAATTGCGCCCTTCGGCAGCCGGCCCACCTCGATGGTGTCGCCGTCCGCCTGGGCCGCGAGAGTGACGGACTCATTAAAGACCTTCACCCCGCCATCCACGAAACCCGGAGCGGGAGGCGTGCCGGCGGCCAGTTTGGTCATTTGCGTGGCAAGAATATTAGCCATGGTTCAGCCCTCCTTAGCTGGTCGGGATAGCAGCGGTATCGTCGAGGTTGCCCTCGATCACGCCGGTATCGTCGATGAGGGCCGCGCCGCCGCTCATCATGTGGTTCACGAAATGCGCCGCGCGGTCGCCATGCCAGGTAATATCGGCCGACACAGGCCCGTTACCGGCCACGTTCCCGGCATGCTTGCCGGTGGCGTAGCCAATGGCGTTCTTGTGCCAGGCGAACACCTTGGCCGTCGCCGTGCCCTTGCCGGGAAGCCCCGTGTGGTGCCCCCAGAACGCCCCGCGCCAGAACTTCCAGCGGCCCATGGTGCGGCTGGACTGGGTGAAGCTCATATCGCCCGCCTTAACGTAGTCAGAGCTGGAGAACTGCTGCACCGTCTCGGCCATGCTCCAGGCACGGGGAGTGAGCAGGACATAGCGGTTGCCGTCGTCGGGCACATCCGCGTTGTCCAGCGCTTCCAGCATCTCGATCATGGCATTGCGCACGGTGGCCGCACTGGTCACGACCCAGGGCACGACGGCCGAGGCCGTCCCGTCGAGTTGGGTAATGATCTGGTCGTCCACCTTGCGGCCCAGGGCCCAGGCCCCGCCGTCGGCGATCGCCATGCGCTCGTCGATATTGGTCTTGGCCTCGTCCAGCTTGTCGACCCAGTCGCCGGCATAGAAATCCTCCAGCGTGCATTCGATGGGGGTGTG
>JAOUMF010000281.1 GCA_029881615.1 Alphaproteobacteria bacterium
GAAATTCAATAGATGGATATTATAACGGAAAAAAGCAACCGGCCACCCGTTTCCGGATGGCCGGCCACAAATAATAGCGGAAACCGTTTATTAATTCACGGCATCCTTAAGGCCCTTGCCGGCCTTGAATTTCGGCTGCTTCGACGCCGGAATCTGGATCGTCTCGCCGGTACGCGGATTGCGGCCGGTGGACGCCTTGCGATCGGCGACGCTGAAGGTGCCAAATCCCACGAGGCGGACTTCATTTCCACTCTTGAGAGATTTTTCGATGCTATCGAATACTGCGTCTACCGCCTTGGTAGCGTCGGCTTTGGAAAGGCCGGAATCAGCGGCAACGGACGAAATCAGGTCATTTTTATTCACTGCAGAGCCCCCTTCTGGACAGGGAATGAGATATGTACGGATTAGTACGCTTTGTCGTTATGACAGAGCAGAGTTTACTTGTCTTCACTACTGCACGTCAACGCTAGAACCGCAGAAAACTAAGGTTTTCCACAAGAAAAAACGCCCACGACCATGGTCGTGGGCGTCATGACGCAACATTACGGCACTTCTAATGCGTAATTACGCTTTCCGAGTTATCCGACTCGCCTTTTGCGCTAACCGACTCGGATTCGGGATTCCATTCGATGGCGACCAACGGTTCGGTCAAGGCATTCACAAGCACCTCGTCGACCGTTGTCACCGGAATAATCTCCAGACCTTCCTTGACGTTATCGGGAATGTCCGCGAGATCCTTCACATTATCGTTTGGAATCAACACAGTCTTGATACCGCCGCGCAATGCCGCCAGCAATTTTTCCTTCAAACCACCAATCGGCAACACGCGACCGCGCAACGTAACTTCGCCGGTCATCGCAATATCGCGGCGAATCGGCGTGCGGGTCAGAACCGAGACAATGGAAGTCACCATGGCAACACCCGCCGACGGCCCATCCTTGGGCGTCGCACCCTCGGGTACATGCACATGGATATCTGTCTTGGCGAATAACGGCGGCGCAATTCCAAACGATGGCGCCCGGCTCTTCACATAGCTTTCAGCCGCCTGCACGGATTCCTGCATGACATCGCCAAGCTTGCCGGTTTTCTGCACACGCCCCTTGCCAGGCACGCTGACCGACTCAATGGTCAACAATTCGCCACCGAACTCGGTCCAGGCCAGACCCGTGACCACACCGATCAGATCTTCGGCCTCAAGTTCACCGAATCGGTACTTGCGAACCCCCGCGTAATCACCGAGATTTTCCGAGGTGACCTCAACCGTCAATTTCTTCTTCTTGTCGCTGAGCAGGATTTCCTTGACCGCCTTACGCGACAACGACGCGATCTCACGCTCGAGATTACGAACGCCGGCTTCACGCGTGTAATAACGAATCACATCGCGAAGCGCATCTTCCGTAAGCGTCCATTCGCCTTCCTTCAGGCCATTCTGCTCAAGCACCTTGGGGATCAGGTAGCGCTGGGCGATCTGAACCTTCTCGTTCTCGGTATAACCGGGAATCCGGATGATCTCCATGCGGTCGAGCAACGGCTGCGGCATGCGCAACGTGTTCGCCGTGGTCAGGAACATGACATCCGACAGGTCATAATCGACCTCGAGATAATGATCGGCAAATGCGTTGTTCTGTTCGGGATCGAGCACTTCCAGAAGCGCGGAAGACGGATCACCCCGCCAATCGGCGCCCAGCTTGTCGATCTCGTCCAGCAAGAACAGCGGGTTGGACGACTTGGCCTTCTTCATGCCCTGAATGACTTTGCCGGGCATGGAGCCGATATAGGTACGGCGATGGCCGCGGATTTCCGCCTCGTCACGCACGCCGCCAAGCGACATGCGCACGAAATTACGACCGGTCGCGCGCGCAATGGACTTGCCAAGCGAGGTCTTGCCGACCCCGGGCGGTCCCACGAGGCACAAAATCGGTCCCTTGATCTTGTCGATGCGGTTTTGCACGGCAAGATATTCAAGAATACGTTCCTTGACCTTCTCGAGACCGTAATGGTCGTCATCCAGAATCTTCTGGGCGACCCGCAGGTCCTTCTTGGTCTTGGTCGGCTTTTTCCAGGGAATATTCAGAAGCCAGTCCAGATAATTCCGAACCACCGTCGCCTCGGCGGACATCGGGCTCATCGAACGCAGTTTCTTGACCTCGGCCTCGGCCTTTTCCTTGGCTTCCTTGCCAAGCTTGGTCGTGCGTATCTTGTGCTCGATCTCGGACAGCTCATCCCTGCCATCCTCGGTTTCGCCAAGTTCCTTCTGGATAGCCTTGAGCTGCTCGTTCAGGTAATATTCGCGCTGGGTCTTTTCCATCTGCCGCTTGACGCGGTTACGGACACGCTTCTCTACCTGCAATACGCTGATTTCGCCTTCCATGAAGGCATAGACCCGCTCGAGACGTTCCAGCGTGCTTTCCATTTCCAGAAGCTGCTGTTTGTCGGCGATCTTCAGCGTCAGATGCTGGGCAACGGTATCGGCCAGCTTGTCCGGCTCCTCGATCTGATTGATCGAAATCAGAACCTCGGCCGGAATTTTCTTGTTGAGCTTGATATATTGCTCGAACTGCGTGACCACGGCCCGGCCCAGAGCCTCCAGTTCCTGCTGGTCTTCCTCGACTTCCTCGAGTTCGTCGGCATAAACCTGGAAAAAAGCGGTGTTGTCGGTAAAGCGGCGAATCTTGGCGCGCTGACCGCCCTCGACCAGCACCTTGACGGTGCCGTCGGGCAATTTCAAAAGCTGCAAGACAGTACCGATCGTACCAACATTATAAATGTCGGACGGGTTCGGATCGTCCTGCGTTGCGTTTTTCTGGGTAACAAGCAATATCTGCTTGTCATCCTTCATGACGTCTTCAAGCGCCTTTACGGATTTCTCGCGACCGACGAAAAGCGGCACGATCATATGCGGGAATACCACAATATCCCTGAGAGGAAGAACCGGGTATGTTACGCCGCGCGGAATTTCAAGCATAAGGCCTCTAGCATGGTTGCCCTCACCCTACTGGGTGTGGATGTTATCCTGGGTAAGCAACCTATTAAGTGGCGCCCCACCCTGCTGGTTCAAGTCCCTGAAAGAAACAAAACGGTACCGCTGGATCAAGCGCTGGTGCCAACGTCCTCGCGGCGGTCGGAATGAATGTAAAGGGGTTCCGCGTTACCCTCGACCACTTCCCGATTGATCACGATTTCCTCGACGCTCTCAAGACTCGGCAAATCATACATCGGATCGAGCAGGATTGCCTCCATGATCGAACGCAGGCCACGGGCGCCGGTCTTGCGGGCAATTGCCTTCCTGGCGATACCGCGCAGGGCATCATCGGTCAGTTCAAGACGAACATCTTCCATGTCGAACAGCCGTTGATACTGCTTGACCAGCGCATTGCGGGGCTTCGTCAAAATTTCGACCAGCGAAGCTTCGTCCAGGTCTTCCAGAGTGGCGATGACCGGCAAACGGCCCACGAATTCCGGGATAAGACCGAATCGCAGCAGATCCTCGGGCTCCACACCACGCAGGATTTCGCCTACCTGCCGGTCGTCGGGTCCGCGAACATCGGCGCCAAAGCCGATGGACGACCCGCGATGCCGGCCGGAAATAATCTTGTCCAGTCCGGCGAAGGCGCCGCCGCAGATAAACAGAATATTCGTGGTGTCGACCTGCAGGAATTCCTGCTGCGGATGCTTGCGGCCGCCCTGTGGCGGAACACTGGCGACAGTGCCCTCCATGATTTTCAACAGGGCCTGCTGCACACCCTCGCCCGACACGTCGCGGGTAATCGACGGATTGTCGGACTTGCGGCTGATCTTGTCGACTTCGTCGATATAGACAATGCCACGCTGTGCGCGCTCGACATTATAGTCGGCGGCCTGCAACAGCTTGAGGATGATGTTTTCGACATCTTCACCCACATAGCCCGCCTCGGTCAGCGTCGTGGCGTCGGCCATGGTGAAGGGAACGTCCAGGGTGCGGGCCAGCGTCTGGGCCAGCAAAGTCTTGCCACAGCCCGTCGGTCCGATCAGCACGATGTTGGATTTGGCCAGTTCGACATCGTTATTCTTGCCGCTATGTGCAAGGCGCTTGTAATGGTTATGCACCGCAACCGAAAGCACGCGCTTGGCATGTTTCTGACCGATCACATAGTCATCCAGCACACTCTGGATTTCGGCGGGCGTCGGCACGCCGTCACGGGATTTGGAAATCGCCGTCTTGTGATCCTCACGGATAATATCCATGCATAATTCAACGCATTCATCGCAGATGAATACCGTCGGGCCCGCTATCAGTTTGCGGACTTCATGCTGGCTCTTACCGCAGAACGAGCAGTACAGTGTATTTTTGGAGTCGCCTCCGGCGGACTTCGTCATCGAGTGTATCCGTTTCGTT
>JAOUMF010000282.1 GCA_029881615.1 Alphaproteobacteria bacterium
AGACTGCAATTTCGGTGCGGCCGGCGTCCCGGGCCAGTTTCGCGGCCTTGACCCATTCCGTCGCTGTCTTGCCGCGCCAGGCGATATGACGCAGTAGCGGGATCAGGGCTTCGTCGTCATCCAGCGACGCAAGGAAGGCCATCGGCGATTCGGCCGGATCGATATCATTGCTCGCGGCGGAAACGGGGGGACGTGTTGCCTTGAGCCCTATGAGCAGGCGGGTCAGCCGTACCAGATCGTCACGTTCAAAGGTTTCCGCCTCTGCTGTGTCCACTGTGGTTTCATGGCCGACGGGTGGCGGCAGGGTCATGCCCAGACGGTCTGCCGCCAATTGGCCGTAGAAAGTAGTGCCGTAGCCGGCAGCAGTTCGATACCATTGCGTGGATATATTCTTTTCACCCGCGGCCTCGGCCGCGCGGCCAGACCAATATGCCCCGCGGGCCCGGCTGATCGGGTAACTTACGAAATCGTAAAGTGTCGAGAAATGGCCGAAGGCCGTATTCGGGTCGTTGAGAAAACGCAGCGATATCCAGCCGGCAAGAAACTCGGCGTCGGCCCTGTTGGCTCTGTCTGTAAGCCCATGGTCGCGGACCAATCGATAGGCGGTTTTCGGGTCGCCGTCGCGCAGGAAACGCCGGGCCAGGATTTCCCGCTCGGACCACCAGCGTGCCGGACGGCCCAACTCGCCCTTGTAGCTTAGCAGCAACTCGGCCGCGTCCTGGTCCATGTCCATGCGGCGGCGCCAGCGTACGCGCTCATATTGCAGGCCTGGGTCGTTTTCCAGCCACGCGGGCACCTGTCTGATGGCATTGTCGATGCCGCTTTTCTTTTGGGCCATTAGCCGAAGCCTGGCGTCGGCCAATGCGCGGCGACCTTCGCCCAGCCTGTCCCTGTGGCGTCGCGCGGCCGTGCCGCGATTATCCCACAACAAGCGGTCCAGGCGTGCCGCATGGTCCATGGGATCGAGATACTGGCCGAAACTTCGCAAATATTCCTTTTCTTCGGCCTCGTCCATGTCCAGTCGGGTCCAGTTTTTTCTGACCAGATCAATGGCTTTTCGGTCGTTGCCGGCGCTGAATAGTGCTCGCGACCAGGCTACTGCACCCTCCAGGCTCCGCGGTGAGTGGCTTTCGAACCAATCCAGGATAACGCCGTTTGGTGTTGACGGTTTGATCGCACGTTCGGCCTTGATGATTAATGTGCTGCGCTTCGGCCAGCCTGGATTGGCGGATACGAATTCAGTCAATTCTTCGAAGGATTGTTCACGTTCTGAATCTCGCAGCATCACCCAATGCACCAGCTTTCCAACTAACCGGTCCTGGACAGGCTGGATAGGTGCTGGTGATACAGTGTTGTTTTTCAGCGCGGGGGATGTTTCGACATTCTGGATGGTCGGCCGTCCTGCCGCGGTCCCCCATGGGTCGATTGCTGTGCTGTCGTCAGTCAGGGGGGCTTCGGCGGCGAGGGCTACAACGGTGCGGGAATCGGCGGCTCGGGCAGGCGCGCAAAAGATGATTGCCGCAAATGCGGTGAGCGCAAACCGATTAACTGTTTGCCAATTTGCCATGCTGCCCCGTCCGGTGTGATTTTACTAGAACATTGAATCTAGGACAATAGTGCGAAGAAAATGTAAATATTATGACCAAGCTATGTGGCCGCAGACCTTGCCGCAGGCAAAGTCAGGCTGTATGTTCCGGCAATATTCGCAAGGGTTTACCCGGTGTTTCTAGAATAACAACGTAATATCAAGGAGCTGGAAAATGTTCAGCGGTTCTCTTACCGCGCTGATCACCCCGTTTCGCGATGGCGAAGTGGACGAGAAGGCGTTTCAGGAATTCGTGGATTGGCAGATCCAGGAAGGGTCGAACGGCGTTATCCCGGTCGGAACGACTGGCGAATCGCCTACTTTGAGCCATGAAGAACATAAACGCGTTGTCGAACTCTGCATCGAGGTTGCCAAGGGAAAGATACCGGTCATAGCCGGCGCGGGGTCCAACTCAACGGCCGAGGCGATCGATCTGACGCGCCACGCGAAGGAAGCGGGGGCTGATGCGGCCCTGGTCGTGACTCCGTATTACAACAAGCCGACGCAGGAAGGGCTTTACCGGCATTACGAGGCAATCGCCACGGCTGTCGATATTCCCATTGTCATTTACAATATTCCCGGTCGCAGCATTGTCGATATGTCGGTGGAGACCATGGCCCGCCTGGCGAAACTGGACAATATCGTCGGGGTCAAGGATGCTACCGCCGATCTGACGCGTCCGCTTGCCACCCGCGTGACCATTGGCCGGGATTTCTGTCAGCTTTCCGGCGAGGATGCGACCATAGGGGCTTTCCTGGCCCAGGGTGGACATGGCTGTATCTCGGTGACTTCCAACGTGGCGCCGCGGTTATGTTCCGATCTGCACAAGGCCTGGCAGGCGAAGGATATGGAAAAATTTGCGGAAACCCGCGACCGGCTGATGCCCTTGCATTCGGCACTGTTTTGCGAGAGCAGCCCAGGACCGGTCAAGTATGCCGCCAGTCTGCTGGGCAAATCATTGCCCGATACCAGGCTCCCGATGGTGCCGATTGCCGAGGCGAGCCGCGCGCGGGTCGACGAAGCAATGCGGACCGTGGGGCTGTTAAACTGATCCCATGGCGGTAACAAAAGGTCCGCGCGCAGCCGCCGAAAACCGGCGAGCCCGGCACGACTACCTGATCGAAGATACGGTCGAGGCCGGCTTGGTGTTGCTGGGCAGCGAGGTTAAATCGCTGCGCGCGGGTCATGCCACCATCGCTGAATCCCACGCCGGACCGAAGGACGGCGCGATCTGGCTATTGAACTGCAATATACCGCCCTATGAACAGGCCGGCCGTGAAAATCACGAAGCCAAACGGCCGCGCAAGCTGTTGCTCCGTAAAAAGGAGATGGAGCGGTTGCTGGCCGCGGTCAAACAAAAGGGCGTTACCCTTGTTCCGCTCAAGATCTATTTTAATGACCGGGGTATTGCCAAACTTTTGCTCGGCCTGGCCAAGGGCAAGAAACTGCATGACAAGCGTCAGGCCGACAAGGATGCGGATTGGAAGCGCCAGAAGGCCCGCCTGATGCGCGACAAAGGTTGAAGGCCGCTCTTCAGTCTTTAACCGCGAGCCTGCCGCGTAGTTCCGAGAATACCGCGTGGAACATTTCCTCGGTCAGGCGACCGGTGTTGGTGTTGTAACGCGAGCAGTGATAACTGTTGGCCAGTAACAGCCCATTCGGTAGTTCGTGCATTGCGCCGTGGCCGAAAGCGTAGCGCGCCGCTACCAGTCCCATTGACCTGAGTATCGCCTTGTGGGCAACCAGCCCAAGCGCGAGGATTGCCCGAAGATTCCGCTGCCCCTCGATTTCGGCCTTCAGGAATGGATTGCAGGCGATGATTTCGTCCGTCGTTGGTTTGTTTTCCGGCGGCACGCAGCGCACGGCATTGGTAATGCGGCAATGGGTCATTTTGAACCCGTCATCGGGGCGGGCATCGAATTGCCCCGCGCCGAAGCCGAATTTGGCTATCGTCGGATAAAGCAGGTCGCCGGCATAATCGCCGGTGAAGGGGCGTCCGGTGCGGTTCGCGCCGCGCAGTCCGGGAGCCAGACCAACGATCAGCAGATTGCTGTCACGCGGGCCGAAGCTGGGCACGGGCGCGTTATGCCAATCCGGCCATGCTTCGGCGTTCTTGCGCCGGAATTCGGCGAGACGCGGGCACAGGGCGCAATCACGCGCCGGTTCGTTTGCGAGCATATTCAAGTAAGGCTGTGCGCTTGCGCCCGATCAGTTGGCGACGTCGTACGCAGCTTCTTCCGCCGCGTTGATTTCATCTTCCCGATAGTCGTCGACCTCGTTTGCTTCACGGGGTGTATGTATCCGCGCAATCTGGTCGGCGATGTCCTGCAGTTCAATGAAGTGATCGGATTGCCTGCGTAATTCGTCGGCTACCATCGGCGGGTTCGATTTTACGGTACTGACGACAGTGACTCTAACACCTTTGCGCTGTGCGGCCTCGACCACGCAGCGGAAATCGCCGTCTCCGGAAAAAATCACAACATGATCCAGACGATCGGCCATTTCGAGGACATCGGTCGCCAGTTCAAGATCCATATTGCCCTTGATCTTGCGGCGCCCGGCCGAATCCGTGAACTCCTTGGTCGGCTTGGTGACCATGGTATAGCCGTTATAGTCCAGCCAGTCGACCAGCGGACGGATTGGCGAATATTCCTGATCGTCGACCAGTGCGGTGTAATAGAAAGCGCGTATCAGCCGTGCCTGTTTGCTGAATAGAGCCAGTAACCGCTTGTAGTCAATGTCGAAACCCAGGGCGCGAGCCGCAGCGTAGAGGTTTGCCCCAT
>JAOUMF010000283.1 GCA_029881615.1 Alphaproteobacteria bacterium
GGTGGAAAGCATTTCAACCGTCGTCATGGTCTCGTCGCTGGAAGTGTTCGTCGCGGCCTTCCTGTCCATCGTCGTCTTCCGCACCGAGAAGCGGCCGGACGCGGTGGTCCTGCTGGCGGCGCTGTTTGCGACGCTGGGCGTGGTGGCGGTGGCCGCGGGTTAGCGGCCGAGCCTAGTTCATCACCCCGCCGCCATCGACCGCCAGGGTCTGGCCGGTCATGAAGTCGCTGTCGGGCGAGACCAGAAACAGCATGGCCCCGAACAGATCGGCCGGAACCTGTTCGCGCTTGAGGGCGCGCGTGGCCACCGTTTCAGAGGCGCCGCCGCCCTGCCAGTTCTGGCGCTTCATGACATTCTCGCTCATCGTCAGCCCCGGCGCGATGGCGTTGACGCAGATATTGTCGTCGCCAAGTTCACGCGCCAGCGAGCGGGTGATGCCAATGATCGCCGCCTTCGACGCATCGTAATGCAGCAGGAACCCCTTTCCCTTCAGGGCGCGCGTCGACGATATATTGACGATCTTGCCGCCCCCCGCCTTGCGCATTTCCGGCACGCAATGTTTGGCGCAGAGCCAGGGGCCGCGAATATTGACCGCCGAGACCCGGTCCCATTCCGCGACATCGATCTCGTCGAAGGCCTTGCGTTCCAGTTGGGTGAACAGCGCCCCGTTGTTGACAAGGATATCCAGCCCCCCCAACACGGCGACCGTTTCGGCGACGGCCGCCCGCACCGATGCCTCGTCGGAAACGTCGGTCACGCAATGAATTGCCTGTCCGCCAGCCGACGTAATTTCCCGCGCCAGCGCGTCGTTCGGATCGATATCCCAGATCGCGACACGCGCCCCCTCGGCCACCAGCGCCCGGCAAAACCCGGCCCCGATCCCCTGGGCCGCGCCCGTTACGACCGCCGTTTTTCCTTCCAGCCTCGCCATGCCAAATCTTCTCCTTTTTTTGTTCCTTTATGCGGAACGCCGTCCCATTGACGAAACCGATTTTGCGTCATACTGTCGCGAAGGGCAAGAAAATGGGAGGTTAGAGACGATGCCGCATGATGCAGAGGGCGCGATCCACTGGCACGAACCGACGGCGGGCGAGCGCGCCGGGTATGGCAAATTCGGTCAGCCACAGCTGGATTACGACCGTTTCATGGAGGCCGATGGAATCCCGGTCTATCGCGACGTCGGCATCAGCAAAGTCCAGAACCTGCCGCTCCACGACTGGCCCCGCATGGGCGGGCGCGGCCATTACATTCAGCTGTTCGGCACCGAGGGCAAATGGGGCTCGTACGTGGTCGAGGTGCCGGGCGCCGGCGCGCTGAATGTGGAAAAACATATTTACGAGGAAATCTTTCTGGTCGTCGAAGGCCGCGGCTCGACAGAGGTCTGGCTGGAAGAAGGCGGCAAGAAACATGTCTTCGAATGGCAACAGGGGTCGCTGTTTTCAATCCCCGTCAATGCCTACCACCGGATCGTCAACGCGACCTCCAGCCCGGCCCTGCTGCTGGCCGGCACGACGGCGCCGAACCTGATGAACCTGGTGGGCAACACCGATTTCATCTTTAATTGCCCCTATAATTTCAACGATCGCTTTTCCGCGTCGGAGGATTTCTACAAGCCGGTCGACGAGCTTGAACCGGATCCCATTCGCGGGCTGGCGATGCGGCGCACCAATCTGGTGCCCGACGTAATGAACTGCGAATTGCCGCTGGATAATCGCCGCTCGCCCGGTTACCGCCGGGTTGAACCCTTCATGACCGGCAACAAGTTCTATCTGTGGCTGGGCCAGCACGAAACCGGACGCTATTCCAAGGCGCACGCCCACACCTCGGCCGCCATCCTGATCTGCGTCAAGGGCAAGGGCTATACCTATACCTGGCCGGAAGAATGCGGCGTCACCCCCTGGAAAGACGGGCATGGCGACAAGGTAAAACGGGTCGATTACGAACCGGTCGGCATGGTCAGCGCGGCGCCGGGCGGGGCGCGCTGGTATCATCAGCATTTCAATACGTCGGGCGAACCGTTCCGGCTGTCGGCCTGGTTCGGCCCGAACCACCCCAGCCTGGTTACCGGCCTGCGGCCCGGCGAAAAGCAGATCGACTACACCGCCATGGACGTAACCGAGGGCGGCACTTCGATCCCCTACTGGATGGAGGATCCCCATCTGCGCGAGGAGTTCGAACGCTGTATCGCCCTGAACCAGGGCAAGAGCCGCATGGACCCATCACTTTACGAGAAACCCGAGGATCAATGAACCCGGCCGGGGCCATAAGCATGACCGACGAGGCCAGCGAGGGCGGGCGGATATTTTTCAGCAGCGCCAGCCGCAGCCTCATCGAGGAAGACGAGATCGAGTTGACCAGCGTCGGCGTCGATATCGGCTCGTCGACTTCGCATCTGCTGTTTTCCACGATCCTGCTGGAACGGATGGACACCCGCTATGTGGTGGCTGAACGCCGCATCCTGCACCAATCGGACATCCTGCTGACGCCTTATCGCGGCGGCGAGGATATCGATGCCGAGGCGCTGGGCGCCTTCATCGACCGGCAATACGAGGCCGCGGGGTTGCGCCCCGACGATATCGACACCGGCGCCCTGATCCTGACCGGCGTGGCTGTGCGGCGCGCCAATGCACGGGCCATCGGCGACCTGTTTTCAGCCCAGGCTGGAAAATTCGTGGCGGTCAGCGCCGGCGACGGGCTGGAAACGCTGATGGCGGCCCATGGGTCGGGTGCGCTGGCCCTGTCGGTGGCCGGTGGCGGGTCGGTGATGAATATCGATATTGGCGGCGGCACCACGAAAATAGCCCTCTGCACCGATGGCGAGGTCGCTTCGCTGACGGCGGTGGAGGCCGGCGCGCGCCTTCTGGCCTTCAACGGCGATGGTCGGATCGAACGGATCGAGCCTTTCGGCCGGCGTTATCTGGATGAGTTGGGTTTGACGCTGACGGTCGGCGATATCTGCGAACCGGCAACCAGGCGCAAGATCGCCGAACGCATGGCCGCGCGTATCATGGAGGCCGCCGGTGGTGGCGATCTGGCGGACTGGCTGCGCCTGCCGCCATTGAACGCCGCCGCGCCCGCATCCGTTACTTTCTCGGGCGGGGTTTCCGAATATATCTATGGGCGGGAAGCCGACGGGTTCGACGATCTGGGCCCCGATCTGGCCGGCGCCGTCCGTACGCTGGTCGAGAGCGAGGGATTGGCGATCGTCCCGGCCGAACAGGGCATTCGCGCCACCGTGGTCGGCGCCTCGCAATATACGGTGCAGGTCAGCGGCAGCACGATCTTTCTGGACCCGCCCGACATTCTGCCAGTGCGCAACATTCCCGCGATCGCGCCGGATCTCGACCTTTCCGGCGACGAGATCGACGAGGCCGGGGTCGCCGCCGCGGTAAGGGCGGCGCTGACCCGCATGGATATGGCGCATGGCGACGAGGCCGTGGCCGTGACCATTCCCTGGCAGGGTTCCGCCATGTTTCATCGGCTGCGGGGATTGGCACGCGGCGTGATCGCCGGGCTGCGGCCCGTGCTGGACAAGGGCCATCCGTTGATTCTGGTGGTGGACGGCGATATCGGCGGGCTGCTTGGCATGCATTGCCGTCAGGAGGAAGGGCTTGCCAACCCGCTGATCTCCATAGACGGGATTGCGCTTGGTGAATTCGATTTCGTCGATATCGGCGAAGTGCTGCGGGCGACGGGCGCCGTGCCCGTGGTCATCAAATCGTTGCTGTTTCCCGGTGAATGAATAAAGCAGGTTAGGATGGGAGGGAATATAATGAGCGATATCAACAAGGCCCCGAAGGCCGTTCTGTCGATCTGGCCCCCAATTCTGCTGGCCGCTTTTTCGGCTTTGATGATTGTGTGGTCGTACGACTATTCCGAAACCGCGCGCAACGTTCCGGTGATTGTCGGATGGGTCATGCTGGCATTGAGTCTTATCGACATGCTGAGCCGCATGAACCTGTCCTTCTCGAAATTCCTCAGGGACCTCTGGGGGGCCGATTTCCGGAACCGCGAGATGAAGCATAATCCTGCCATGAAAGCCGAACTTTCCCAGGCGCTCTGGATCGCCGGCTTCGTCGCTGGCATGCTGACGATCGGCATATTGCCCAGCATCCCCGCATTCGTGGTGAGCTATATCGCATTCCAGGGCGGACGGCGCTGGATTGAAAGCATTGTCGCCGGCGGCATCGTGTTCGGCTTCGTCTTCATCGTTTTCGAAGTCCTGCTGAATTACGAGCTTTACCGCGGCGTACTGTTCGACGAACGCGGCTTTTCGAACTGGTAGGCGAGACCTGAATGTCAGCCCGGCGCATCAAAAAGACCTTGTGGCAGACCGCCAAAATACGCGGCCAGTTCGGTCGTG
>JAOUMF010000284.1 GCA_029881615.1 Alphaproteobacteria bacterium
AAGCGGCCGTTGCTGGAGGCCATAAGCCAGGAAAAGCCGCCGGTGCTGCTGATCGACGAGATCGACCGGGCGGATACCGAATTCGAGGCCTATCTGCTGGAACTGCTGTCGGATTTCCAGATTACCGTGCCGGAGATCGGCACCATCAAGGCGACGTCCATACCCCATGTGATTCTGACATCGAACGGCACGCGCGAGCTTTCCGATGCGCTACGCCGCCGATGCCTTTATTCCTATGTGGAGTTTCCCGACCTTGCGAAAGAACTGGCGATCCTGAAGGCGCGGTTGCCCGATATAGACGACGCTATCGGCGCGCAAATCGTGCGTTTCGTGCAGGAATTGCGCAAGGAGGACCTTGAAAAGGTTCCCGGCATCGCCGAGACGCTGGACTGGACGGCGGCGCTGGCCGGCCTCGACATCAAGGGGCTGGATAATGATCCTGATCGCATCCTGCCGACCCTGATCTGTCTTTTGAAGACCGAGCGCGACCTGAAATCGGTAACCCGCGAAGTGGTCTCGCGGCTGGCCGGGAAGGCGGCGTGACATGGCCGTCACGCCCCAGATTGTTTCCGCGCGCATGGCCGGCTTCATTGGCCATTTGCGGCTGAGCGGCTTTCCCCTGGGGCCGCGCGAAACCGAGGGCGCGCTCGATATCCTGGCGCGCGACGTGAACATGGACCCGGATCTGTCGCGGCTGCGGCTCAAGACCGCGCTGTGCGGCCGGCGTGAGGACTGGGAACGGTTCGACGATCTTTTCGAGGCCTTCTGGTTCGCCCGCGGCAAGGAGCGGGTGCGCCAGCAGAAGGCCCGGTCGGGCAGGATGGAGGGTGCTACCCGTCCGAAGATTTGGGACCGGGTTTTGCCGCCCGAGGATTCCGCAGCCGCCGGGTCTCCAGGCGCGAGCGCCGGCGGTGACGGCGACGCCGAAACCGACGCCACGACCGGCAGGCTGGTCGCCAGCCGCCAGGCAGCGTTGGCCAGAACCGATCTGCGCCATATCGTCGATCCGGACGAACTGGCAGAGGCCGAGGCGCTGGCGATGAAGCTGGCCGCCGCGATCCGCTTCAACCTGTCGCGCCGCCGCATTGCGGCATCGAACGGCGACCGGCTGGATATGCGCCGCATCATCCGCCGCAGCCTGTCGAAGGGCGGCGAGCCTTTCGACCTGGTGCGCCGCCGTCGCCCCGTACGTCCCGTACGGCTGGTGCTGCTGCTGGACGTATCGGGCTCGATGAAGCAGTACAGCCGGTTCTTTCTGCAATTCGCCAAGGGGTTGGTCGGCAAGTGGCTGGAGGCCGAGGCATTCGTCTTTCATACGCGACTGTTGAAGGTTTCCGACGCGATGCGCGAGCAGGATCCGATCCGTGCCATGACGCGGCTGTCCCTGATGGCCGAGGGTTTCGGCGGCGGCACGCGGATTGGCGCCAGCCTGCGAACCTTCAATGACCGCCACGCCGCGCAGACGCTGAACTCGCGCTCGGTCGTGATAATCCTGAGCGACGGGTACGATACGGACGAGCCGGAATTGCTGGCCGGGGAACTCAAGCGTCTGCAAAAGCGGGCGCGGCGCATCGTCTGGCTGAACCCGCTTATGGGCTGGCGGGACTACGAACCGGCGGCACGCGCCATGGCTGCTGCCATGCCAATGATTGATTGTTTCGCCCCGGCGGGTACGCTGGAGGAATTGGCGCAAATCGAACCCCAATTGTCACGGCTGTAAGGGACGTGGAACCATGAGCATTACATCGGCCGACATTCTGAAACGCATCAACGATCTGCGATCGCGCAACGAGGAATTCTGTGTTGTCACCGTCGTACGTACGGCCAACGTCACCTCGGCCAAGGCGGGCGCCAAGGCGCTGATTACCAGCGGCGGCGATATCTTCGGTTTCGTGGGCGGCGGCTGCGTTACCGGGGCGGTCAAGCGTGTGGCGGCGGAGGTGCTGACAAGCGGGGCGCCGCGTCTTATTCGCGTCAAGCCGAAGGACGAAGTGGTGGAACAGCTGGACGCCGACGGGGTGGAACTGCACAAGAGTTCATGCCCCAGCGGCGGCACGGTGGAGCTGTTCATCGAACCCATGCGAATGGCGCCGCGCTGTATCGTTTGTGGCGCCTCGCCGGTGGCGGCGTCGCTGGTGGCGCTGGCCGGGGCAATGGGATACCGCACAGTCGTCGCCGCGCTGGCCGATGATCATGACCGGCTGCCCGGCGCCGATACGTACATCGATGGCTTCGACCTGGGATCCGCCAACCCGGCACTCGGCGACGCCATCGTCGTCTCAACCCAGGGCAAGCGCGACCGCGAGGCCTTGCATGCCGCGCTGGCGACCGACGCGGACTATGTCGCTTTCGTGGGAAGCCGCCGCAAGGCCGGAACGCTGAAGGCCGCGCTGCGCGAAAAGGGGTTGTCGGCGGCGCAAATCGAGCGGTTGAAGGCCCCGGCCGGATTGGATATCGGGGCCATCGAACCCGAGGAAATCGCCCTGTCGATCATGGGCGAGATTGTCAGCCGCCGCCGTGCCGCCATGCGCGGGGCGGCGGAAACGTCCGGCGCCCCGGCCAGCGTTCGCGCCTGATCGCCGCCGGTCGGATATGGCCCGTCCTATCCGTCTTCCAGCGACATCAGCGTCGTATTGCCGCCGGCCGCCGTCGTGTCGGTGCTGATTACCCGCTCGCTCGCAAAGCGGTGCAGGTAGCGCGGGCCGCCCGCCTTGGGGCCGGTGCCGCTGAGCCCCTCGCCGCCGAAAGGCTGTACCCCGACCACCGCGCCGATCTGGTTGCGATTGACATAGGCGTTGCCCACATGGGCGCGCCGCGTGATATGGCGAATGGTCGAATCCACGCGGCTGTGCACGCCCAGCGTCAGGCCATAGCCGGTGGCGTTGATGGCGTCGATCACGGCGTCCAGGCGGTTCGCCGCATAACGCACCACATGCAGGACGGGCCCGAAAACCTCATGTTCCAGGGCTTCGATTCCATTGATTTCATAAGCCCGCGGGGCGAAGAAAGTGCCATGGGCGCAGTCGGGGCCGGGGTCCAGGGCACAGAGCAGTTTGCCTTCCTGTTTCATGCGGTCGCCATGCGCTCGCAGCATGGAAAGCGCTTCGTCGTCGATCACCGGGCCGACATCGGTGGACAGCAACGCCGGGTCGCCGATTTTGAGCTCGCGCATGGCCCCGGTCAGCATCTCGATGGTTCCGTCGGCGATGTCATCTTGCAGGAACAGCACGCGTAGCGCCGAACAGCGCTGACCGGCGCTGCGGAAGGCCGATGCCAGCACATCGCGCACCACCTGTTCCGGCAGGGCCGATGAATCCACGATCATCGCGTTCTGGCCGCCGGTCTCGGCAATCAGGGGGATGATTGGGCCGTCACGCCGGGCCAGTGTCTGGTTGATGATGCGCGCGGTGTCGGTGCCGCCGGTAAAGGCGACGCCCGCGATGCGCGGGTCGCCCACCAGTGCCGCGCCCACCACCGCGCCATCGCCGGGCAGCAGATGCAGCACATCGCCGGGAATGCCGGCCTCATGCAGCAATTGCACGGCGCGCGCCGCCATGATGGGGGTCTGTTCGGCGGGCTTGGCGAGCACGGCATTGCCGGCGGCCAGCGCTGCGGCGACCTGCCCGGTGAAGATCGCCAGCGGGAAGTTCCAGGGGCTGATGCAGACGAAGGCGCCCCGGCCATGCAGCGAGATCTCGTTGCGTTCGCCCGTCGGACCGGGAAGCAGGACCGGGCCGGCGAAATCGGCGCGGGCACGGGTGGCGTAATAACGCAGGAAATCCACCGCCTCGCGCACCTCGGCAATGCCGTCATTGGCGGTCTTGCCGCCCTCGCGACAGGCGATCGCCATCAGTTCGGCGGTGTTGGCCTCGTATAGGTCGGCGGCTTTTTCCAGGGCGGCGGCGCGGATCTCGGCGCCGGCCTCGTCCCATCCCTTTTGCGCGGCGATGGCAAGACCGATCGCGGCCTCTACATCGAAGGAAGTGGCGTCGGTGACATGGCCGATGGTCGATTGCCGGTCGGCGGGGTTGCTGACGGGGCGGGCGTTGTCGGTATTCATGTGCCCGCCGATAATGGGGCCGGCTTGCCATTTCCCGGTATCGGCCTCGGCCATGGCGGTGGCCAGGGGGGCCAGGATCGCCGGGTCATTCAGGTCGATCCCGGCGGAATTGCGCCGCGATTCGCCGAACAGGCCAGCCGGCCGGGGAATGCCGGGATGGGGGCGGGGCGTCGTGATCGCGGTCAGCGCCACCGGGTCGGCGACGATATCGTCGATCGAGGTGTTCTCGTCGACGATGCGGTTGACGAATGAGGAATTGGCGCCGTTTTCCAGCAGGCGGCGCACCAGGTAGGCCAGC
>JAOUMF010000285.1 GCA_029881615.1 Alphaproteobacteria bacterium
AATACTACCGTGGCGCCGAAAGCCTCGGTCCGCCGGATCTTGTTGAAAGGCGTTCCCCTGGGCATGACGATGGTCGCCGGAATGCCCAGCCGTTGCGCGTGATAGGCCACGCCCTGGGCATGATTGCCGGCCGACACCGCGATCACCCCGGCTTTCGCCCGCGCACCGTCCAGGCTCAGCAATTTGGCCAGCGCGCCGCGATCCTTGAACGACCCGGTACGCTGCAGGTTTTCCAGTTTCAGGTATATTTCCGCGCCGTACAGGTCTGACAGAGCCGCGGAATAAACCGTCGGTGTCGCCACCACCTGGTCGGCGATGCGGGCCGCCGTGGCGCGAATATCAGCGATGGAAACGCTCATTGTCTCTCCGGGATCAGCGTTAGCCGCGCCATGCCGGCGGCGGCTAGGGTTTCGGGGCTACCAACCATGTGAAAATACTTGCCGTCCCGCCAGGGTTCCAGCAAATCGCCGTAATGGCGCGAAAACGGATTGCCCGACTGGCCGGCGGGAATCATGAAGCGGCTATTCGCCAGATCGCCCAGATCATAGATAGCCTTGTACCCGGCGCCATGTATATGCGCATAAGGATCGCCGCCGTTGCCGGCGGTCATGCCGCGCCCAACCGTGTTATCGCCACCGGAAGTCGGAATCGACAAATTGCCGTATCCGCCGACCAGCGGAATCTGGCTGAATATCCTGTGATCGAAGCGCGCCTTGTGCAAATCGCCCCATTGCCATTCCGCCATGTCGGGGCCCAGCAAACCCGTAATTTCCGCCAGCGCATCATCCAGTCCATCGCGCAGTTCCGCGCCGCAACCGCCCTCGCCGCACCAATGTGCGCCACGGGTCAGCGCATAGCCGACAAAGGCGGGCCGCGGCCGCCAGTAGGCGGAAAAATCCGCGCCCAGTTCATCGCCGGCGATCCGTTTTACCGCATGGCGCAGCCAGGCCGCATAGATCAGCGGTTCCGGTCGTTCAGCCGCCATCCGAAAATCCCAGTCAACCAACATTTCCAACGCCCGGACCGCCTTTGCATTACGCCCCTGCCCGACCGCCGCCACCATGCGTGGCGCCAGTTCACGCGCGGCCACCGACAGAATATCCTGCTGCTGGCGCATCGCATCCTCAAGCGAATGCCTTGCGCTCTCTTCCAGCATTTCATGGATACGCTCGGCGCGATAGGGCGCGTCCCAATCCCGGGTGATCATGTAGGGATAGTCGGCCCCGACAAGCCGGTTATTGGCATTGACCACGACGCCGGCCGCCGGGTTGACGATCCGCGGCATCTCGTCGGCCGGCACGAACCCTGTCCAGTCGTAGTCGCCGGATGCGCCGTCCACCGGATAAAGGCCGTCGCCCGCGCGGCGAACCGGCACCATGCCCGGCGTGACAAAACCAACCGCGCCATCCCGGTCGGCGAAGAAGATATTGACCAGCGGCGCCTGGAAATCCGACGCATTGCGCTGGAATTCCGCAGCATCGCGCGCGCGGGGCATGGTGGCAAGCGCCTCGACCGTGCGGTCGCCCGGCCCATCGGACGCCATAGCCAGCGCAAGCACCGTTGTTTCCCCCACCAGACCCTTGCCGTCTTCCAGAACGTCGGAAATCACCGGGCCATGGCGGGTCGCGCGCGATGTCAGTTCGACATCCGCCGCTCCCTTGACCCGGATGGTCTCGGTTCGGATCGCGAAGGGACGAGCTCCGTCGGGCGTCAGGTAACGCGTGGGATCCGTGGGATCGACGGTCTCGACAAACAGGTCCTGGGTATCCCCGCCGGTGCTCGTCATGCCCCAGGCGACCTGACCGTTATGGCCCAGGACCGTGAAGGGAACGCCCGGCGCGGTCGCCCCGACGATCGTCAGTTCGGGCGATTCGACACGGGCCAGATACCAGCTGTTCGGGACGGTAAAGCCAAGATGGGGATCGTTCGCCAGGATCGGCGCGCCGGTGTTGCTGCGAGCGCCCGACAAAACCCAGGCATTCGAGGCACTGTGGGATTTCAGCTCGGGCGGTATCGCCGCCAGTACTCGACCGATATCCAGCTGCGCCGCGCGCCGCGCGGCATCCAGCGTCACCGGGGCTTCCGGCGGCGTGCCGGGCCACAGTTCGGCCACCCGGTCCGGCGACATATGCCGGATCAACCCGGCGCGATAAAGCTCGCCATGCCAATTGCCCGCCAACTGATAGGCCAGCAGATGGCCCCAGACGATGCTGTCGGCAATGCGCCAGGGCTCTGGATCATAACCAAGCAACTGAAATTCGGGCGGCAGCAACGCAGCGCCATTTTCCAGCCACGCGTTGACGCCAGCGGCGTAGGCTTCCAGACTCGCGCGGGTCGCCGGCGTCAGCCGCGCCGCCGCGCTTTCGGCTTTTCGGTAAAGCCCCAGCATCCGCAAGAACCGATCGGCGCCCAGGCCCGGCTCGCCCAGAATCTCGGCCAGGCGCCCGGCCCCCAGCCGGCGGGTGAATTCCATCTGCCACAGCCGGTCCTGCGCATGGACGTAACCCAGCGCGAAATAACCGTCATTGGCGCTGCCGGCGAATATATGGGGCACTCCATGTTCGTCGCGAAAGATATCGACCGCGCCGTCCAGCCCCGTCAGCCTTGCCTCGCCACTGATCTTCGGCAGGGTCGACCATACCCCGAAGGCCAGCGCCGCCCCGATGGCCAATAGCAGGATGCCCGCTATCCGCGCGACCAGGCGTGGCCCGCGGCTAATTTTTCCAAGCTGTTCACCGATCATGCGGATACCATAGCACGGGCCGAAGCGAACCGCGTAGCCTGTACGGATACGCAATATCCGTTAATCGGAAATTAGCCCTTGTATCCTAGAATCAAAGGGAGTAAATGGCCGCCTTCTGCCTGAAGATCAAGGGGCGAAAAGCGCAACCCCGCCGGGAAGGGTGCCGGGCTGATACCAGGGATCGAGACTTCGGGTCCTTGCTATCATCCCAGATCCGATCGGAATATGGCCATGCACGATACAACCGACCTGCAGATACCATCCGCCGCCGCCGTGGCGGCAAAGACTCGCGGTCCGTTGCTGCGCCGTTTCAGCGACGCCGACGCCATGGTCGCTGCGCTACGGCCCAGCTATCCGGTCTTCTGCCTGCGGCCGCATGTGCTGGCCGAAAGCGCGCGGCGCTTCATCGATGGCTTCCCGGGCGATGTCATGTATGCGGTGAAGTGCAATCCGCATCCCGCGGTGCTGCATCATTTGTTCGAGGCGGGGATCAAGCATTACGATACCGCGTCGCTGACCGAGATCGCCCAGGTCCGCGAGGCCCATCCCCTGGCTGAGGCCTATTTCATGCATCCGGTGAAGTCGCGGGCGGCGCTGCTGTCTGCGTCGAAGGTGTATGACGTGCGCCATTACGTGATCGACCATGCCGACGAACTTTCCAAGATTCTGGAATCCGTGGTCCGCCGCGATATCGCGGTGCTCGTTCGACTGTCGACGCCCCCAGGCAACGCGCTGTTCGAACTGTCGGACAAATTCGGCGCGACCCCGGACGATGCCGCCGGGCTGCTGCAGGCCGTCCACGCGGCGGGCCTGGAAACCGGCCTGGCGTTCCATGTGGGTTCGCAATGCGGCGAGCCGCGGGCCTGGCGCACGGCGATGGATATTGCCGCCCGGGTGATTGGCGCGGCGGGCGTGCCGATTCGCTATCTCGACGTCGGCGGCGGATTCCCCGCAAGCTATTCCAACCACGCGGTGCCGCCGCTGGAGGATTTTTTCGCGGTTATCGCCGAGGGCCTGAAGGCAATGCCCATAGGCCCCGATTGCGCCGTCATGTGCGAGCCGGGCCGCGCGATGGTGGCCGACTCCATGTCCCTGGTAACCCAGGTCCAGCTGCGCAAGGACAAGGCGCTCTACATCAATGACGGTATTTTCCACAGCATGTCGGAATCCGCCGTCGCCGGCGTGAAACTGCCGGCCCGGTTGATCCGGCCCGAAAGCGCGCCCGCGACCGCCACCGCCGATTTCACGATCTTCGGCCCGACCTGCGATTCCACCGACCTGCTGCCCCATACCGTCGCCCTGCCGGCGGATGCGCGCGAGGGCGACTGGATCGAATTCGGCCAGATCGGCGCCTATTCCAACGCCATGGCGACCCGGTTCAACGGGTTTTCGTCGGAAACCTTCGTCAGCGTGGACAGCCCGGCCTTTCTGCCCCAATAGCCGCAACACTTGCGCCGCCGCCCGGCAATCCCAATCTGTTATCGATGGGTAACACCGAAAAGAGGACGGTTCATGAGCCGCAGTTCATTGCCCGACAGGCCTGAAATGCCGTTTGCCTGGACGCGGGAACCTAACCCC
>JAOUMF010000004.1 GCA_029881615.1 Alphaproteobacteria bacterium
AGTCGAGGATTCGCTGCCCGACGGCGTCGAAATGACGCATATATCGCTGTTCGACCGCTCGCTGGAAGGTATCCGCGTCAAGGGCAAGCCTGTCTTCAGCGTCCAGTACCACCCCGAGGCCTCCCCCGGCCCAAAGGATTCGCATTACCTGTTCGAGCGCTTCGTCGAGATGATGGAAAAGAATGCCTAAACGCACAGACATAAAATCCGTCATGATCGTGGGTGCGGGGCCGATTGTTATCGGGCAGGCCTGCGAGTTCGACTATTCCGGCACCCAGGCCTGCAAGGCGCTGCGCGAGGAAGGCTACCGGGTTATTCTGGTAAATTCCAATCCGGCGACGATCATGACCGACCCGGACACCGCCGACGCGATCTATGTCGAGCCGATCACGCCGGAGTTCCTGGAGAAGGTGATTGCCGCCGAGCGTCCGGATGCGCTGTTGCCCACGATGGGCGGGCAGACCGCGCTGAACGCCGCCATGGCGCTACATGAGAACGGCACGCTGGAGCGGCTGGGCGTGGAGGTGATCGGCGCGAAACCGGACGTCATCGCCAAGGCCGAGGACCGCCAGCTGTTCCGCGACGCGATGGACAAGATTGGCCTGGAATCGCCACGCAGCCAGGTCGTGCACGATATGGAGCAGGCGCGCGCGGCGCTGGAGGTTACCGGCCTGCCGTCGATTATCCGGCCGTCCTTCACGCTGGCGGGCACCGGCGGCGGCATCGCCTATAACAAGGTCGAGTTCGAGGAGATGGTGGCCAACGGCCTGCGCGCCTCGCCGGTCCATGAGGTGCTGATCGAGGAATCGGTGCTGGGCTGGAAGGAATATGAGATGGAGGTTGTCCGCGACCATGCGGATAACTGCATCATTATCTGCTCGATCGAAAATATCGATCCGATGGGCATCCATACCGGCGACTCGGTGACGGTGGCGCCGGCGTTGACCCTGACCGACAAGGAATACCAGATCATGCGCGACGCCTCGATCGCGGTGCTGCGCGAGATCGGGGTGGATACCGGCGGGTCGAACGTGCAGTACGCGGTGAACCCGGCGGACGGGCGGCTGGTCGTTATCGAGATGAACCCGCGGGTGTCGCGGTCGTCGGCGCTGGCTTCCAAGGCCACGGGCTTTCCGATCGCCAAGATCGCGGCCAAGCTGGCCATCGGCTATACGCTGGACGAACTGGACAACGACATTACCAAGGTTACGCCGGCCAGCTTCGAGCCGACCATCGATTACGTGGTCACCAAGATGCCGCGCTTCACCTTCGAGAAATTCAAGGGCGCCGAACCTTATCTGACCACGGCCATGAAGTCGGTGGGCGAGGCCATGTCGATCGGCCGCACCTTTGCGGAAAGCCTGCAGAAGGCGCTGCGGTCGATGGAGACCGGGCTGGACGGGTTGAATGAGGTAGACATTCCCGGCGCCGCCGAGGAGAAGGACGCGGTGCGCGCCGCCCTGTCGCAGCCCGTGCCGGACCGGCTGCTGATTGTCGCCCAGGCCTATCGCCACGGCCTGACGACCGAGGAAATTTTTGACGCCTGCAAGATAGATCCCTGGTACCTGGAGCGTATTCGCGAAATCGTCGAGGTCGAGGAGGCGGTTCGCGCGAATGGCCTGCCGGGCGATATGGCCGGATTCCTGGCGCTGAAAAAGATGGGTTTTTCGGATTCCCGCCTGGCGACGCTGGCGGGGCTGACCGAAGACGAAGTTGCGCTGCGCCGTCGTGATTTGGGTGTGCGGCCGGTCTACAAGCGCATTGATACCTGCGCCGGCGAATTTCCGTCGCCGACGCCTTACATGTATTCCTGCTACGAGGGCGACGGGATTACCCCCGGCGAATGCGAGGCCGACGTCTCGGAGCGCGACAAGGTCGTCATCCTTGGTGGTGGACCGAATCGTATCGGCCAGGGAATTGAGTTCGACTATTGCTGCGTCCATGCCTGTTACGGGCTGAAGGATGCTGGCGTCGAAACGATCATGGTCAATTGCAATCCCGAGACGGTATCGACCGATTACGACACCTCCGACCGCCTGTATTTCGAACCACTGACTGCCGAGGACGTGATCGAGTTGATTACGGTCGAGCAGAAAAAGGGCCGACTGAAGGGCGTGATCGTGCAGCTTGGTGGCCAGACGCCGCTGAAGCTGGCCGAGTCGCTGGAACGTGCAGGCATACCGATCCTGGGCACCTCGCCCGACGCGATCGATCTGGCCGAGGACCGCGAGCGCTTCCAGCAGCTATTGCAGGAGCTGGGTTTGCGCCAGCCCGCCAATGGCACCGCGACCTCTATCGAGCAGGCCGAGAAGATTGCCGGGCGGATCGGTTTTCCGGTGGTGATCCGTCCGTCTTACGTATTGGGTGGCCGGGCCATGGAGATCGTGCATGATCTTGAAGGGCTGCGGCGCTATATGACAACTGCGGTCAAGGTTTCCGGCAAAAACCCGGTGCTGATCGATAATTATCTGCGCGACGCTATCGAGGTCGATGTGGACGCGCTGTGCGACGGGACCCAGGTTTATGTCGCCGGCATTATGGAACATATCGAGGAAGCCGGCATTCATTCCGGCGATAGCGCCTGTTCGCTGCCGCCCTATTCGCTTGCCGATGATGTGATCGCTGAAATCCGGCGTCAGACCGAGGCGATGGCCCATGCCTTGCACGTCGTTGGACTGATGAATGTGCAGTACGCCATCAAGGATGGCGACATCTATGTATTGGAGGTCAATCCGCGCGCCAGCCGTACGGTACCCTTTGTCGCCAAGGCCACTGACCTGCCCCTCGCCAAGATCGCGGCGCGCATCATGGCGGGCGAGAAGCTGGCGGATTTCGGCATCGATCAGCCCGGTCCGCCGCAGCTGGACCAGGTCGCGGTCAAGGAAGCGGTGTTCCCCTTCGCGCGGTTCCCCGGGGTTGACGTGGTGCTGGGTCCTGAAATGAAATCGACCGGCGAGGTCATGGGATTGGACCAGGATTTCGGACGCGCCTTCGCCAAATCGCAACTGGGCGCCGGCGTCGATCTGCCGGTTTCGGGGACGGTTTTCGTCTCGGTGCGCGATCACGACAAGCAGGCGATATTGGCGCCGGCCCGTGATCTGCTGCAAATGGGGTTCCGTTTGATCGCCACGCGTGGCACGGCGGCTTTTTTGTCCGAACAGGGCGTGAAAGTGGACCGCGTCAACAAGGTGCTGGAAGGATCGCCCCATATTGTCGATGCGATAATCGATGGCGAGGTGCAGATGGTGGTGAATACGACCGAGGGCGCCAAGTCCATCGAAGATAGTTTCAGTCTGCGTCGAACCGCCCTGACATCAGGGATTCCCTACTATACGACCATCGCCGGCGCACGTGCCACTGTGCGGGCAATTCAGGCCATGAGAAACGGGTCACTTGAAGTAGCGTCGCTACAGTCGTATTTTAAGCCTACGGAATAAAGTTTTTCCCCTGGCGAGGAGAACTTCAATCAGCCGCTGGCCACGATAGGGGCCGCCGGCCGAGAGATTTTATTGTGGCGAGCCAAGTGCCGGTAAGAAGGAATGGGCGACCATGGAAAAAGTGCCGATGACCGAGGGGGGGTATCTCCGCCTTCGGGAAGAGTTGAGAAATTTGAAGACGGTGGAGCGCCCGGCGATCATTCAGGCGATTGCGGTGGCGCGTGAACACGGCGACCTGTCGGAGAACGCGGAATACCATGCGGCGCGTGAACGCCAGAGCTTTACCGAAGGCCGAATTGGCGAGCTGGAAGACAAGATCAGCCGCGCACAGATCATCGATGTCAGCAAGCTTAACGGCGACACGGTAATGTTTGGCGCCACCGTGACAGTGGTCGATGAAGAAACGGAAGAAGAGTCGACCTATCAGATCGTGGGCGAGCTTGAGGCGGACATTGCGTCGGGCCTGTTGTCGGTGACGTCGCCCATGGCACGCGCGATCATCGGTAAATCGGTCGGCGATTCGGTTGAGGTCTCGACGCCGCGTGGTGTGAAGGACTATGAAATCAGCAAGGTCGTGTTCAAATAGGGCGCGACCTCGCTTTGCCGCGGCGTCGGCGGGTCATCCCGTTGCGTCGATGTCGATCGGCACGCCGAATTCATGTTTTGAAGAGCGGATTGCCAGCATGGATTTTACGTGGCTGACATTGGGGGCGGCGGTAAGTTCCTCGGTCAGGAAATGGTTGTAGCTGTCCCAATCCTCCGCGACGATCCGGAGCAGGAAGTCGGTCTCGCCCGCCAGCATGTGGCATTCGCGCACCAGCGGCCAGTCGCTCACCAGTTTTTCGAACGCTACGAGATCCGCCTCGGCCTGACTGTTCAGCCCGACATGTGCGAATACCGTTACGCCGAATCCCAGCGCATCGGGCGCGACGTCGGCATGATAGCCTCTGATATAGCCGGCATCTTCCAGCGCCCTGAGGCGCCGAAGGCAGGGTGGGGCGGAAATACCGGCGCGACGCGCCAGCTCCACGTTAGGCATTCTGCCTTTTCCTTGAAGGTCGCGAAGAATTTTCCGGTCGATTTTGTCGAGCTTGACACGACGCATAAATAGCTGCTCCAGATGAGGGGGACGCGCAATTATATTACAATTTCGCAGCCGGCATGCAAGCCTTATGAATCGTCTGTATCATCATCTAATGGCCAAGGAACCGTATATTGATTGCTGACGTAACCTGGGTTCTGACCGACGGAAAAGCCGGTACGCGGAATGGCGCATTGGGGCTGGCCGAAGCGGTCGGGTTGCCCGTTGTCGACAAACACACCCACTCGCGCCTTCCCTGGCGCTGGCTGCCGCCGCAATTATGGCCGTCGGGGGTGCTGGGCGTCGGCGCCGGCGGAGACAGGCTGGCACCGCCATGGCCGCGCCTTCTGATCAGCGCGGGAGAGCGTTCGGTGGGGCCGGCGCTGGCGGTCAAGAAATTGAGTGGCGGTAAGACATTTTGTGTCCATATTCAGCATCCCCGGGTTGATCCGGCGAAATTCGATCTTGTCACGGCCTCCGCCCATGACCGTTTGACGGGGCCGAATGTCAGGACCACGCTAGGCGCGCTGCATCATGTAACCCGCGAAAAACTTGAAGTGGAAGCGCGGAAGTTCGAGGCGCAATATGCTCGGTTGCCGCGGCCGCGGGTCGCGGTTCTCATTGGTGGCGCCAACCGCGTCTATCGCTTTGACCGTGCCACGGCCGAACGTCTGGCCGATGGTCTGGCAAGGGTTTGCGACGAGACTGGCGCGGGCCTGCTGATTACGGCGTCGCGGCGGACGGGCGCTGAAAACGAGGCCTTGTTGCGTGAGCGCCTGAAGGGGCTGCCGGTGGAAATATGGGACGGCAAGGGAGACAATCCTTATTTCGCCTTCCTGGGGTTGGCGGATGCGATCATCGTAACCAGCGACTCGGTCAATATGGTTTCGGAAGCCTGCTTTACAGGCAAGCCGGTTCATGTGTTCGGCCTGCCGGGTGGAGGGAGGACGAAGTTTGACCGTTTTCATGCCAGCCTGGTGGACGCCGGCATAACGCGGCCATTCCAAGGGCGGCTGGAAAACTGGCAATATGAGGCGCTGGATGAAAGAACCGCGCTGGCGGCGGAAATCCGGGAAAAGCTGGGCCGGTCTGGTATCCCGGCCGATTCCGCGCTATCAAACGGGAAATGAGTGTTTTGAGAGGGAATGGCCGACATGCAGATTGATATCAACCGGTTGCGTGAAACGCCGGTAAACCACGAACCCTTCGATTATATGGTTGTGCCCGGTTTCATCCGCGAGGAGTCGCTGGAGTCGCTGCATAAGGATTATCCCGATGTCGGAAAACCGGGAAGTTTCCCGGTTTCATCGGTGACCTGTGGCCCGTCATTTGAACAGGTTCTCAGAGAGATTCAGTCACCGGAAATGACGGCTGCGATCGAGGAAAAATTCGACATCGACCTTGCCGGCAAGCCTACCATGGTGACGGTACGCGACCGCTGCCGTGAACGTGACGGTCAAATTCATGTGGATTCGAAGGGCAAGTTGATTACCGTTCTGATCTACATGAATCCGCCGTGGGAAGATGGCGGTGGGCGGCTTCGCGTGCTTCGCGGTCCCGGCGACATCGAGGATTACGCCGCCGAGGTGCCGCCGGACGCCGGTACGCTGTTGGCCTTTCGTTGCACGCCGGACGCTTGGCACGGTCACAAGCCGTTTGAGGGGCGCCGACGCGCGATCCAGCTCAACTGGGTTGTCGATGAGAGCTATCTGAAGCGCGAACAGCGCCGGCACCGGCTGTCGGCCTTTTTGAAAAAATTCAGGGCCGCATAATCAGATACCGGGGAAAAATGGCAAAAGGTCGCTGACACGGTCATTCATGGCGGAAAAGGCCTTTCCCTGGACGCTTTGGGCGGGCAAGGTAGTACCCCATGGACTGGGACAAGCTAAGAGTTTTTCATGCAGTCGCCGAGGCGGGAAGTTTCACTCACGCGGGCGACACCTTGAATCTGAGCCAGTCGGCGGTCAGCCGGCAGGTGAGCGCGCTTGAGGACAGCCTCCGTATTTCCTTGTTTCACAGGCATGCCCGTGGATTGATTCTTACCGAACAGGGCGAGTTGCTGTATCGCACGGTCAAGGACGTATTCCATAAATTATCGATGGCGGAGGCCCTGATATCGGAAAGCCGGGACAGGCCATCGGGACCGTTAAAGATCACGACGACCGTTGCCTTCGGTACGACCTGGCTAACGCCGCGGATCAGGGAATTCGTTGAATTGTTTCCCGACGTCGAGGTCAGTCTGATCCTTTCCGACGGTTCGCTTGATTTAAGCATGCGCGAGGCCGATGTGGCGATCCGCATGGCCAAGCCCAAGCAGCCCGATCTGGTTCAGCGTCTGTTGATGATTGTACAAAGTCATGTTTACGCAGCGCCCGAATATCTGAGTAATCATGGCACGCCAGGTTCGGCGGAAGATCTGGATCAGCACGCTATTATTCTGTATGGCCATGATGCGCCACCGCCAGTAGCGTCGATAAACTGGCTGAGTGATGTTGGCGCGGATCCCGAACATCGGCGCAAGCCAGTTTTACGACTTAATAATCTTTATGGCATATACAGGGCCATACACAGTGGTCTGGGCATTGCCGCGCTCCCGGATTACATGATCACCGAATCCTCAAATCTGGTTCGGATCTTGCCGGAATTGTCCGGTCCATCGATCGAGGCCTATTTTGTATACCCGGAAGAGTTGCGACAGTCAAAAAGGGTTAGCGTATTTCGGGATTTTCTGCTACGAAAGGTCGCAGAAGGGAATTTTTAATCGATTCCAAACGTTAATTACCTGAATGCATAGGCTTATGCCTAAGCCATGTAGTTTTTGCATATCTGTATTGTTAATTTTGGTATGGAAATTGCTGAGCTACCATCCTATCTCAAGGAAAGCTTGAGCGCTGCGCTTCGTAGCGATCAAGCCCAGGCGGCGGGCGCCATGCCTGCTGCCGAAGGGTCCTCGGACCCTACGTCTCCCAGACGTGAAGCCTCCCTGTTCAACTTGCCGGGCCATATGGCCCGGCTTTTTTTTTGCGAACTCCCAAAATGCAAAGGGCCGTCCTTGCGAACGGCCCTTGGGAGAGGTGTTTCAATTGGTCCGGATATCGCCCTAGGTAAATAGCCTCTCACCCTTCATGTCCTTGTACAGATGGGCGACGAATTCGCCGTAGCCGTTATAGAGGCGCGTGGGAACCTGTTCGCCGCTGCCGAGCAGGCGCTCGGTTGCCTGACTCCAACGCCGGTGTGGGACCTCGGGATTGACGTTGGCCCAAAAGCCGTACTCCGAGCCCTGCACGTTTTCCCAGAAATTCAAAGGGCGCTTGTCGGTGAAGGTGAAACGCACGATCGATTTGATCGACTTGAAGCCATATTTCCAGGGAACCGCCAGCCTGAGCGGCGCCCCCATCTGCTTGGGAACGGGCTTGCCATAGGCTCCGGTCACCAAAAAAGCCAGTTCGTTGGTGGCTTCCTCGATGGTCAACCCGTCGATATAGGGCCAGGGATACCAGCTTTGTGCCAGACCAGGCATGGTCTCCGGGTCCGCCGCGGTTTCCATTACCACATAGCGGGCCGATGACAGGGGCCGCGCCAGATCGACCAACGCCTTCATGGGGAAACCGCTCCAGGGCACGTCCATTGACCAGGCTTCGACACAGCGATGGCGATATAGCCGTTCCTCAAGAGGCATGCGGCGCAGCAATTCGTCGATATCCAGAAGCTGTTCCTGTTCGACCATGCCGTCGATCCGTACCTGCCACGGCCGGATTTTCATTGCCTGCGCGCGACTGGCGATCTGTTTGTGGCTGCCGAATTCATAGAAATTATTGTACTTCGTTGATTCGGCTTCGTCGGTAATCTGGCGGTCAATGCGATAGCGCATATTCTGCTGTACTGGATATAGATCTGCCGTAGGGTCCGGTTCGGCCTTCGCCTCATCCTCGCAGGCAGTCAGGAAGATTGCGGCGCTGGTCAGCAGAACCGGACCGGCCGCCAGCGATTTCACCAACTGGCGTCGCCGCAGGAACAGGGATTCATCGGTGGCTTCGCGTTCCGGCCGTTGCCAGCCACGAGGTATCTTAATCAGCATTCGCATAATCTCCCTATGACTCTCGTGTCATCCAATACACTTGAGATGTCACGGAATTCTCACGAATAACAAATATGTTACTGGTGCGCCGAAGGGCAACCGGGCGCCCGTCGTCCGGCGATATAGTCCTCGATCAGCACAGACAGCCGATCCCGACCAAAACTGGCAAAATGTCCCGCATGGACGGTGCGCAGCGGAATTTCCCGTAATCTTTCCATGCTGTCGATGTAGTGTTCGACATTCGAATGATAGGCGTTGTCCAGAAGCTCTCCGTCATAAACGACATCGCCGGAAAACAGGATGCCCGAGGCTTTTTCCCAAAGGGCGATCGAGCCGGGTGAATGGCCGGGCAGGTGAATTACCTCGAAATGCCGGTCGCCCAGATCGATAATGTCGCCCGCGTGCAGCAACCGCGTCGCCGGCGCGGGACGGACTTCATAGTCAGCCGCCTTGTAGTCCGGTGACGGCAGCAGGGTGAACATTTCATCGCTAACCCATGATTCGGCAACTGTGTTGCGTCTGGAAGGGTAAGCCAGGATTTCGGCCTCGGCCGCATGAACCGCCCGTTCCGCAAATTCATGATGGCCACCGATATGGTCGAAATGGGCATGGCTGGCGACCGCTATCAAGGGCCGCTCGCAGACCAGCCGCACATGGTCGCGCAAGCTTACGACGCCCATGCCGCTGTCGATCAGAAGGTCCCGGTCACGGCCCCTGACATGCCAGATATTGCAACGAAAGAAAGGCTTGATGTGGGATTCCCTTATCAGGGTGATCCCGTCATCAAGCCTTTTTGTTTCATACCATTTACCGCCGGTCACGGTGTACCGGAAAAGTTGGCCGGCATCACGCGGCCTTCTGGCGGCTGGCGACGACGTCATCGGCGATGCGCCCGGTCAGTTCGGCCAGGTGGTCGAATTTCCATTCATAGGTTCCGACACCGAAGGTCAGTGATCGCAACTCGATGATGATGTCATACAGTTCAGCTTGCGGCATGTGGGCCGATACGCTGTCCCAACCCGCCCAACCTTCCTTGGCGTCGAATCCGAGAATTTGACCGCGTCGTTTGCTGATCAGGCCCTGAACCTTGGCGGTAAAGGCGTTCGGCACATAGATGTGGACTTCGCAGATTGGTTCCAGCAGAACCGGATCGCAGTTCGGCATGGCTTCCTTCATGCCGACAATCGCCGCCAGTTTGAATGCCATGTCGGAACTGTCCACCGCATGATATTGGCCGTCGTATAAATTTACCGAAAAATCGACCAGGGGGAAGCCGAGTGGCCCTTTATTCATGTAATCGCGAATTCCCGCCTCGACAGCAGGAATGTATTGGCGCGGCACCGCCCCGCCGGTAATGCTTTCGGTGAACTGAAAACCGCTGCCCCGGGGAAGCGGCTTGATCTCGATATGCACGTCGCCGAACTGCCCGTGGCCGCCGCTCTGTTTTTTATGGCGGGCATGTTGTTTGGTTCCTCGGCGGATCGTCTCCTTATAGGGAGTGAGCGGCTGGCGGGTATCGACCGCCACATTATATCGGTTGGCAAGTCTTTCCGTCGCCACTTGAAGGTGGATGTCGCCCTGTCCCCAAAGCACCATTTCGTTGGTGTCCGGATTATGCTCGACCGTTACCGAGGAATCCTCGTCGGCCAACTTGGCTATTGCGGCCGATAATTTTACTTCATCCTCGCGTTTTTTCGGGGTGATGGCGAAAGAGTAGATCGGTTGTGCCGGCGCGGGCCAGTCAGGCCCTTTTACCGTGCCGGCGGCACCCAGCAGATCGCCCGTCGAAACCTCGTCCATGCGGCCCATGGCCACGATATCGCCGATTCCGGCGCTCGCGATTTTGTTTTGGGTGTGGCCGATCATGTGAAACAGCCCGCTGATCTTGTGCGGACCCAGACTCATGCCATCCTTGACCGATCCGTCCCAGATGCGGGCCAGCGATGTTTTGCCGGTATGGGGCATATGATAGGTCTTGAATACCTGAACCAGCGGGTCGCCGGACAGGCCGCCCAGGCGTTCGCGGGTTTTCCGGGGATCCGGGGTTTCGTGGCGCAGGGCCTTCATCAGGCGCTGCACACCGTTCATATGTTCCGCGGCGCCAAGGAACACCGGCACGATCAGGTCGTCGGCAAGGTCCTTGGTCATATGCGAATAGATATCCTGCTTTTCGGGAACCGTATCTTCCAGCAGTTGTTCCAGCAGGCCGTCATCGAAATCGGCCAGCGATTCCAGAAGGGATTGCCGAGCTTCGACCTCTCGATCTTCAAGGTCGCCGGGGATGGATATCAGGTCCGATTGTTCCCCTTCCTTGAATTTGTAGGCGCGCTCGGAAATAAGGTCGACATAGCCGGATATGGACTCGCCATCGCGAATCGGCACTTCTCGCAGCACTAGTTTGCGCGAGGATATACCTTGCAAGGCTTCCATCAGGTCGCGCACGCGCACGTCCGTATGATCCAGCTTGTTAATGAAGATCATGTGGGGAATTTCGTGTTCGTCGAGGAAATGGAAAAGCGGCGCCATTGTCAGCGCCCTGTCGATTTCCGGGTCGCAGACTATGACCGCGACATCGGCGACCATCAGCGCCGATTGGGTGTCATTCCAGAATTCCACCGAGCCGGGGCAATCAAGAAAATGCCAGGTTTCGCCGAGAAATGTGCCGGTTGCGGCTGAAATCTCAACGCTCATGCCATGGCTTTTGGCTTCGGGCGAGGCGTCTCCGACAGTGTTCTTGTCTTTCTGGTTGCCTCTGCGGTCGATTGCTCCGCAGCTATACAGGAGCGATTCCATCAAAGTTGTCTTGCCGCTGAGATAGGGGCCGACCAATGCTGCAACGCGCGGGGCAGCGGGACTGGTGCCAGGCATATGCTTCTCCTTTCCGGATGATTGAGAGGTTTCATCCGGCGCCCCCGCGCGGGAACGCGACGACGCCGTTCCCTTAATGTCTTATGGTTCCAGTGCGCGCGCCATGATGCAAGACAAATCGGCACGTCAGCCGGCACAGCGGCAAAAACACGCAGAGCATGCCATCCACCGATTGCAGTAATATGTTGAATGCGTATGATTCCGGCTTGGCTGCGCCGGTTCGTCCATCAATATTGCCTTGGCAATATGTGATACGGGGCCGTCAATCGGTGCGGTCGGAGCGCAAATTTTCTACCTTGGCGCGGAGCTGTGCGAGAAGGTCCGGGATGTCGCCGCCGCTTCTGTCCAGGACGGCGGTATATTCCTCGCGTTGGGTAATCGCCATGCTGGCCCCTTCGACCTGAATATCCACGACTGCGTATGAGTCTCCTTCGGCTCTGATCTGCCAGTCCAGCTTTACAGCAGCCTTGCCGTCGGTAGGCTGAATTTCCGTCAATACCATTATGTAGCGGTCGCCTGGCATGCCGACCTCGCGGATTACCTTGAAGCCCTGCCCGGCGTAGGATGCAAAAAGATGGGCATAGGTCAGCACCGCCACTTCCATATAAAGCCGCGTGATTTCCGACATCTGTTCCGGCGTAACGTTGCGGGCGTGATGTCCCAGGACAAAGCGGCTGATACGTGCGGTGTCGAAGTTTTCTTCGAGAAGAACGCGGAATCGCCTTTCCCGCTCGCGATTTGAAATATCAGGGTCAGCCAATTGCAGAATGGCTTCTTCCCCAAGCTTTTCGATAAATTGCGTGGCCGTCTTGCCGGCATGGGCCAGGCAGGGAAAGAAACTTGTCATCAGAAAGGCCGCGCCGGCGGATATCATGGTATCGCGCCGCGACGGGCGGTGAGAAAGGCTACTGGTTGTTTGTTTTCCCATTCTCCGGCGCCCCATCGGGCGGGGGCTCCATGTCCATGTCCATGTTGTCGAAGTCTATCACGCCCGGACCGCCGGTGAAATCACCATCGGGCAAACGGCCGTTGCGGATGTCGTGCGCGCGGCGCTGGCGGAATCCGCTGCGCACCGTGGCGTAAAAATCCAGCGACGAATTGCGCAGGTCGTCAATGGTCTTCAGATTGCTCGCGCGCCAGTCCAGTGCGTTCAGCGTATATCGTACAGCCGCACCCTCCGGCCCGTACTCGTTGCTGATATAGCGTCCAAACGGGTCGATGGCGCCGTCGATGCCCGCGCCAATTCCGTCGCGAAAATTCGATGGCCCCAGTAGCGGCAGCACCAAATAGGGTCCCGGTTCCACACCCCACACCGCCAAAGTCTGGCCAAAATCTTCGTAATGTTGGGGAATGCCGGCATCCGAGGCGATGTCGATCAACCCGCCGAGGCCGAGAATGGTATTGGTCATGAATCGGCCAAAGGTATCGCGCGCTCGCACGCCCTCGCCTTGCAGCAAGGCGTTCAGGATTGTGATGGGGCTTTTCATATTGTTGAGAAAGTTATGGATTCCGGCGCGCACGCCTTTCGGCACCACTGCCCGGTATCCGATCGCCGCCGGACGCAATATGACTTTGTCCGTGATTTCGTTGAACTGAAAGATCGCCCGGTTCATCGGTTCCAGCGGGTCGCCGGTTTCCAGGTAATAGGCCAGGGCATCGGGATCGCTTGGTCGCGATGCGCAGCCGCCAAGTAACAGGGCGGCAAGAGCCGCCGTCAGAATGCCTGATCGCCCGATCGAGAAAATTTGTTTCACGGTCCTTCAATTCCCGCATTCGCCCGGCTCCACAACGCCACATATCCGCGCGGGGTGTTCGCTCCATATCCAAAGCCCCGTGCAAGCAGCCGGTGTGCCGCTTGTGGATTGTTCCGATATCGGACCATCTCTGGCCTTTTATGCAGGATCCCCTCTCTGTTGAACCTCAAACAATCAGCTATCACAACATGGCCAAAAAAACCATATCTCTTGCAGGTTCATGGTGGTTCGACCGACCAGGAAGCAACCATGCATATATGGCGATTCGAGGAAATATCATTCAATTCCCTTTACAAGACATAAAGATATCTTTATATGTTTATGATGCTTTCTTAAAAGGCAAGGGAATGGGACATGGATATATTACTAAGCGGTCTGCGTGCGGCTGCCGAACCAAGCAGGTTACGGTTGTTGGCGTTATGCGCGCATGCGGAACTGACGGTCAGCGAACTGGTCCAGATTATTGGGCAAAGCCAGCCCAGGGTTTCACGCCATTTGAAGCTGCTTTGCGAAGCCGGCCTGCTGGATCGTTTCCGCGAGGGAACCTGGGCATTTTACCGCCTGTCCGAGAAGGGGCGTGGCGCCGACCTTGCCCGTGTGTTGATTGACCTCATTCCCGAAGATGACGGCACCCTGACCCTGGACCTGCAGCGCCTTGAGGCCGTGAAGAAGTCCAACTCAAATCGCGCGGCGGAATATTTCAGGCAAAATGCCGAAAGCTGGGACAAGATCCGTTCCCTCCATATTGCCGAGGATGCCGTTGAAAACGCGCTTCGGGATTTGTTCCCCGCGAGCGGAATAAAGGATTTCCTCGATATCGGTACCGGCACGGGCAGGGTTCTTGAGCTGTTCGGTCCGCAAATCGAGCGCGGTGTCGGGATTGATATGTCGCGGGAAATGCTCGCTGTTGCCCGCGCAAATCTTCAGAAGGCGGATTTGCGCAATTGTCAGGTTCGTCAGGGCGATATGTATCAACTGCCCTTTAGCGACGACTCTTTCGATGGCGTCGTTATCCATCAGGTTCTGCATTTTGCCGAGGACCCGGCAGAAGTCATTGCAGAGGCTGCCCGGGCGCTGCGTCCGGGTGGACGATTGGTCGTGGTCGATTTCGCGCCCCATCACCAGGAAATGTTGCGCGAGGAACATGCCCACCGCCGCCTTGGTTTCAACGACAGCGAGGTTGCCCGCTGGTTCGGGCTCGCCGGGCTGTCGTCCGAGAAAACCGTCATGCTTGAAGGCGAGCCGCTGACGGTATGCCTGTGGTCCGCAACTCGCGCCGCAAACGATTCGATGGCGCCGGTCGCGAAAGACGAAGAAGAGAGGGTCTGAACGATGACGGCATTACCGACCATTAGCTTTGAGATATTTCCGCCCAAGACGCCACAGGGCGATCAGGCAATGGACTCAATGTTTGAACAGCTCGGATCGCTTCGCCCTGCTTTCTGGTCGGTCACTTACGGCGCCGATGGTTCCGGTCAGGATCGCACATTGCGTCTGGTGGAGCGGTTGATCGCACGGGATATGCCCATTGCCGCCCACCTTACCTGTGTCGGCGCGACCCGTGACGAGGTCGATGCGTTGACGCGGACCTGGCGTGACATGGGGGTCGGCCGCATCGTGGCGCTGCGCGGCGACATGCCCGGCGGTGGAAAATGGCAGCCGCATGACGGTGGCTATCAGCGGGCCTCGGAACTGGTGGCCGCGCTACGTCAGGTCGCCGATTTCGACATCGCCGTTGCGGCCTATCCCGAGGCGCACCCCGATTCGCCGTCGCCCCAGGCTGACATCGATAACCTTAAGGCCAAACAGGATGCAGGCGCTGGTACCGCTATCACCCAGTATTGTTTCGATACCGAAGCGATCCTGCGCTTCCGGGACCGCGCGGTGGCCGCCGGTATCACTATCCCCATCATACCGGGCATCATGCCGATCGTGAATTTCGCGAGTATCGTCAATTTCAGCGCCCGTTGCGGCGCCGCCATTCCTGATTGGCTGGCCGGCCAGTTCGAAGGGCTGGAGGGCGATCCCGAGACGGCCGCCATGGTCGCGGCATCGGTCGCGTCCGAGCAGTGCCGAACCCTGATCCACGAGGGTTTCGACAGTTTTCATTTTTACACGCTGAACAAGGCGCCGCTTTCCTATGCGGTGTGCCGTTATCTCGGCATCAACCCATCGATCGCGGAGGCCGCCTGAACCATGAACGAATTTCTGAAAGCGCTGGGCGAGCGCGTTCTTCTGTGCGATGGAGCTTTCGGCAGCCGCATCCAGGCCATGGATCTGGACGTGGAGACGGACTATCGCGGCGCGGAAAATTGCACCGAAATCCTGAATATAAGCCGCCCGGATATCGTGCGGGAAGTTCATGCCGGCTATCTCGAGGCCGGTTCCGACATCGTCCAGACCAACAGCTTCGGCGGCTCGCCCCTGACCCTGGCCGAGTTCGACCTCGCCGATCAGGCTTTTGAGTTGAACCGGCTCGCCGGCGAGTTGGCGCGCCAGGCGGTCGAGGAGGCTTCGGCCAAGGACGGCCGCCAGCGGTTCGTGCTGGGCTCTATCGGGCCGGGCACGCGCCTGCCCAGCCTGGGGCATATCGATTACCAGGCACTGGAAGACGCCTTCTTCACGCAGGCTTCCGGCCTGGTCGCGGGCGGCGTCGACGCGATATTGATCGAAACCTGCCAGGATCCGTTGCAGATAAAATCGGCGGTCAACGGCGCACGCCGCGCCTTTGCCGAACTGGAACGAGCCCTGCCCATTTTCGTTCAGGTCACGGTGGAAACCACCGGCACGCTGCTGGTCGGCGCC
>JAOUMF010000287.1 GCA_029881615.1 Alphaproteobacteria bacterium
TGCGCGTGCGCTTCAAGCTGGCGCCGGGTGAGCTGTTCATCGTCGACAACACCCGCGTGCTGCATTCGCGCGTGGCGTTTTCGGGCAGCGGGCAGCGTTGGCTTCAGGGATGCTATGCTGACAAGGACGGGCTGCTGTCCACACTGGCCGTAATCGGCTCCGAAATGAAAGAGGCCGCCGAATGAGCGCTTCCGCACCCAGCCGCGATACGATCGTCGAATTCCTGGCCGATATCCTGCGCCGGCGCGGCGCGGAGTCCTATCTCGGCGAATCCGTCACGATGTCGGAACACATGCTGCAGGCGGCGCATCTGGCCGAGGAAGAAGGCGCATCGGACGAGCTTGTGGCCGCGGCCCTGCTGCATGATATCGGCCATTACACCAACGAGTTTCCCGACGACGCCCAGGATCGTGGCATCGACAACCGGCACCAGATTTCCGGCGCCGCCGTGCTGGCGCCATTCTTCCCGCAGGTGGTCACCGAATGCGTGCGCCAGCATGTGGACGCCAAGCGCTATCTCTGCGCCGTCGATCCCGGCTATTTCGACCGGTTATCGCAGGCCTCGGTGCTGACGCTGAAACTGCAGGGCGGGCCGATGGATGCGACGGAAGTGGAGGCATTCCGCGCCAACCCCCATCTGGATGCGATTATCCGCGTCCGCATCTGGGACGAGGGCGCCAAGGAAGCCGGCCGCCAGACGCCGCCCTTTGCCCATTACGAACCGCTGCTGCGCCGGGTAGTCGCGCGGGGCGATTAAATCACCTTCCCCGGATTCATGATCCCCTTCGGGTCCAGCGCCGCCTTTACGCTCCGCATCATGTCCAGTTCCAGCGCGCTCTTGTAGCGGGTTATTTCCTCGCGCTTCAAGCGGCCGATGCCGTGTTCGGCGCTGATCGAACCGTCGAAGTCTGCGACGATGTCATGCACGATACGGTTCATTTCCGCCCAGTGGGACAGAAATTCCCCGGTGTCCATGCCGGGCGGCTGGCTGAGGTTGAAGTGGATATTGCCGTCACCGACATGGCCGAAGGGCAGCGGACGGATGCCAGGCAACGCCTCGGTCACCGCAGCCACCGCGCGGCGGATGAATTCGGGCGATTTGTCGACCGGCACGGCGATGTCGTGCTTGATGCTGCCGCCCTCGAATTTCTGGGCCTCGACGATGGCCTCGCGGATGCGCCACAAATCCGCGCGCTGGGCCTCCGACTGGGCCAACGCGGCGTCCAGTACCAGGCCTTCCTCGAAGGCGCCTTCCAGGAAGGCGGTCATGTTCTCGGCCATGCCGCCATCGGGCCGCGCGCCGGAGAATTCCACCAGCAGGTAGTTCTCATGGGGCTCACTCAGCGGGTTGGTGACGCCCGCGACATGCCTGATCGCGAAGTCCAGCGACAGTCGCGGGATCAGCTCCATCGAGGTCACGGCATCGCCGCTGGCATTGCGCGCGGCAGCCAGCAGATCGATCGCCGCATCCAGGTCGCGGATCGCGACAAATGCCGTCCGCACGTCCCGGGGCAGCGGGAACAGCTTCAGCACCGCCGCCGTAATCACACCCAGCGTGCCCTCCGCCCCGATGAAAAGCTGTTTCAAATCATATCCGGTATTATCCTTGCGCAGCGCCCGCAAGCCATTCCAGACCTGCCCGTCGGGCAGCACCGCCTCGATCCCCAATACCAGCTCGCGCATATTGCCGTAATGCAGCACCGCCACGCCGCCGGCGTTGGTCGAGATATTGCCGCCGATCTGGCAGGAGCCCTCGGCGCCCAGGCTCAAGGGAAACAGCCGGTCGATCTTTTCAGCCGCCGCCTGGATGTCGGCCAGCACGCAACCGGCTTCCACCGTCATCGTATAGTTCGCCGGGTCGGCCGCGCGCACGCGGTTCATGCGCGACAGGCTCAGCAGGACCTCGCCACCATGTTCAAACGGTACGCCGCCGCCCACCAGGCCGGTGTTGCCGCCCTGCGGCACGATGGCGATGCCCGCGTCGGCGCAGATTGTCACCACCTCGGACACTTCCGCCGTGGAAGCAGGCTTCACCAGCAGCGCCGTCTTGCCGGTGAACAGCCCACGCTGATCGCTGACCAGCGGCCCGACCTCACCCGGATCGTCGGACCAGCCCTTCGGTCCCACGGCCGCCTTGATGCGCTCCAGCGCGTTTGTTTTCATATCCGTCATGGGCGCGAGATTACGGGCCGAAAGCGCCGCGGGCAAGTAACTTGCCGGGAGGCTTGCGGGTTTTCCCGTTTCAAACGATCATGGTCGCGCAACGACAAAAACGGACGGGATGCATGAGCGCGGACAGGACACTGATCGAAAAGAGCGCGGCGGAAATCGTCGGCCTTCTCAAACGCGGCGAGGTTACGCCGCTGGACCTTATCGATACGCTGGAACAGAGAATCGCCGAGGTCGAGCCGTCGATCAACGCCCTGCCGACTTTATGTCTCGACCGCGCGCGCGACCATGCGCGGCGGTTGATGGAGCGCAAGCCCGGGGATCGCGGCATGCTGGCCGGATTACCCGTTCCGATCAAGGATCTGGTGCCCGTGGCCGGCGTGCGCAGCACATCGGGCTCGCCGATCTTCGCCGACCATATCCCCGACGAATCTGAAAGTATCGTGCTGCGGATCGAGGAGCGCGGCGGCATCGTCCATGCCAAATCCAACACCCCGGAATTCGGGGCCGGCGGCCATACCTTCAACGAGGTCTTCGGAACCACCGTCAATCCCTGGAACCAGGAACGGTCGGCCGGCGGGTCGTCGGGCGGGGCTGCGGCGGCGCTGGCGTCGGGTTGCGCATGGATCGCGCATGGTTCCGACATGGCCGGGTCGTTGCGCACGCCGGCGAGCTTCTGCGGCGTGGTGGGTCTGCGGCCCAGCCCCGGCCGCGTGCCCACGGGCCCCGACAGCAACCCCTATGGCCTGCTACCGGTGGAAGGCCCCATGGCCCGCAATGTCACCGACGCCGCGCTGGGCCTGGACGCCATGACCGGCCGCGACCACACCGTCCCGGTGGCCTCGGCCGACAGTGGCGGCATGTTCCTGGAAGCCGCGCGCAACCCGCGCAGGCCGGACCGCATCGCCTTCAGCGCCGGCCTGGGGCTGACACCCGTCAACCCGGTGGTCGAAGCGCTGTTCCGCGACCGCATGGCCTATCTGGAGCGCGCGGGGCTGCCGGTGGTCGAGGCCTGCCCGGACTTCACCGGCGCGCACGAGGCCTTCCAGACCCTGCGCGCGGTGGCCTACGCGGTCTCCACCGGCCCATTGCTGGAAAGCCACCGCGACCTGCTGAAGCCCGAGGTAATCTGGAATGTGGAAAAGGGTCTGGCGCTGGACGGCCGCATCATCGTCGAGGCGGAGCGCGAGCGGGTCCGCCTGTTCCATACCGTGCGAAAGTTCCTGGAAACCCACGACGTCATCGTCTGTCCCGGCGCCATCGTGCCGCCCTTCCCCAAGGACCAGCGCTATGTCGACCAGTGTAATGGCACAAAATTCGAGACCTATATCGACTGGCTGGCCATCACCTACGGCTTCACCCTGGTCTCGCTACCGGTAATCTGCATCCCCTGCGGCGTAACGCCGGATGGCCTGCCCATGGGCATCCAGATCGCCGGCCGCCCCGGCGGCGAAGCGGAGCTGATCTCCATCGCCCGTTATATCGAGGACGCCCTGGGCGACTGGCGCCCGGCCGAACTACCGGAATTCGTGGTGAGATGAAGCTGACGGCCGGGATCGTTCCGGTCCCGGCCGCCTTGTCATGGCGTAATATCAGGGCTCAGGGCGCTTCACGTCCCGGGCCCAGTAGCGGGCACAGGAAATAGACATCGTCATCATCCATTTCGCCGTCGCCGTCCGCGTCGACCCACCAGCGGCCGCCGGCGAAACCCAGGTCGCCAGGCCCGAAATCGGTTTCAAGCGGAAAGTCGCCGCCGACTTCCAGTAACTGGAATGGCCCCGCATTTGGCAGCGCGGCCAGCACGATGGAATCGTAATACAGGCCTTGCCCGCGCACATAGATTACCGGGCCGCCAGCACGCCCCGCGCCCGGCGGCGGCGCGCCCGCGACAAGCCCCTGCGCAAACGCCGGCGCCACCGGCGAAAAGACCGTCAATGTGGCAAGGGCCAACCCGGCGATCGTTGCCCTGTTCAGGATGGATCTGGTCATGCTCTTTCCTTTCCATGGGTAAATGCGTTGGAATATTCCAACCGCCCCATGGTCACCCGATTTCGTAACGCGCCGGTCCGCCCGGGATCACGAAAGAATCACGGAGAGTCGAATCCGTTCAACTCTCCGTGATGCATTTTAATTAAAT
>JAOUMF010000286.1 GCA_029881615.1 Alphaproteobacteria bacterium
GAGCAAAGGCGGCACCATGGTCGCTTTCGAACTGGCAGGCGGCAAGAAAGAGGCTTTCAGCCTGCTGAACCGGCTGGAAGTGATCGACATATCCAATAATCTGGGTGACTCGAAAAGCCTGATAACTCATCCGGCCACCACCACCCACCAACGGCTGGCGGCAGAAGAACGCGAACGGCTTGGCATCACCGACAGCCTTTTGCGCCTGTCGGTGGGACTGGAAGATGTCGAGGATCTAAAGGAAGATCTGGCCCGGGCGCTAGGCGGCTGACCGGCCGAAACGCGACACAGGGAGCATCGCCATAACGGAACGCGACGAGGGGCCAGCCGGGCTGGCCATGGGCGAGGCCGGGGCAATCGCGACGCCGCCCGGCCGCGCCCCTGCCCTGCTGGTCGACAACCCCGCGCTGGGCATCCTGCTGATGGTGGCGGCGATGATGGTCGTCCCCTTCATGGACGTGCTTGCAAAGCTTCTGAGCGATCGCTATGGGACGACCCAGCTTACCTGGGCGCGGTTCTTTTTTCATTTTTCTTTTCTCGCACCCCTTGTGCTCTATCGATATGGCGCGGCCGCCCTGAAACCGCGCCAGCCAATCCTGCAATTGATACGTGGAGGATTTACCCTGGCCGCGACGATGCTGTTCTTCGCGGCCATTGCCGAAATGCCAATCGCCGACGCGCTGGCATTGCTGTTCGTATCCCCCATAATCGTCACGGCGCTGTCGCCCTTCCTGCTGGGCGAACATGTCGGCATTCGCCGCTGGTCGGCGGTGATCTTGGGGTTTATGGGGGCGTTGATCATCCTGCGCCCCGGATTTGGCGTGGCGCAGACCAGTTCCTACCTGGCGATTGGCGCGGGATGTTCATTCGCGATCTACACACTGCTGACCCGCAAACTCGCCGGCAGCGACCCACCGCTGGTGACCCTGACCTACACCGCCGTGCTGGGCGCGGCATCGATGAGCATCGCGGTAATTCCCGTCTGGGTGACCCCGCCGCTAATCGACCTGTTGATGATGGCCGGCATAGGCGCGATCGCGGCAGGTGGGCATTTCCTGCTAATCAAGGCGTTCGACCACGCTCCGGCCTCGCTGCTGGCGCCCTACAGCTATAGCGAAATTGTCATGGCGACCGCTGTGGGATGGATATTCTTCAGTGACTTCCCCGATGGCTGGACCTGGACCGGCATCGCTGTGATTGTCGCCAGCGGCATCTATATCTCGTGGCGGGAACGGCGCAAGAACACGATATAGTGTAGATATCCCATTGCAAGGTTAACGCGACCGCGTTAGACTATCCGCAGGATTCCTGCCGGTCCCCCGGGGAAGACCGGTCAAGTATGTATCAAGAACCGATCAAATGCACAGATACCTGATAGGGAGGATGAAGAATGTTTTTCCTGCGTAAGTATTCCAGATTCATTGCTTTGCCCCTGATTGCCGCAATGATGGCGATCACCATGCCTCTCGGGCTAGCGCATGCGGCCATGGTCGGCACCGACCAGGTGGTGACGCCGTCGCAGGCAGAGGCCGACCGCGCCCTGGTAACCGCGTTTGTCGCCCGCGACGATGTTCGCAACGAAATGCGCAAGCTGGGCGTGAATCCCGATGAAGCCACGGCACGTGTCGCTGTCATGTCGGATATCGAGATTCAGCGAATTGCAGCCAAGATCGACCAATCGCCTGCCGGTCAAAACGCTGTCGGCGCCATCGTCGGCGCGGCTGTCCTGATCTTCCTGGTCCTGCTGGTCACCGACCTTCTGGGACTGACCGATATTTTCCCCTTCGTCAAAGCCAAGCCGCGGCGCTGACCAAAGAGGTACCGGTACGATATACGGAACTGGCGAAGGACCGGCTATCGGCTTCATTCAATCGGGGCTGAACAGCAGGGTCTTTCGCCAATACGGGCAGGGTATGAAATTATCTTGCCGATCCGGAAAACGATCCGCCTCCCCCAAAACCGGATAGCGTAGCGGGCTGGCGATATATGCAAGCGAGACCGACCATGACTACACTTCGCCACTACCGAATATTTTTCATATGGCCGCTTATGGTCCTGATGATGAGCATGGCATTGCCCATGAATTACGCGCGCGCCGCGCTGGTGACGACAGAACAGGCCATCGAGCGTAATGACATCGCGTTGGACCGGGCGGAACTGAAGTCTCTTCTGTCGCGCGACGATATCAAGAACCAGTTATCGGCCATGGGCGTCGATGCCGACGAAGCTACCGCACGTATCGATAGCCTGTCCGACAGCGAAGTCGCGGAAATCGTGGCACGATTAAACGATCAACCGGCTGGACAAGCGGTGGGAAGCCTCGCCGTCGTGCTTCTTCTCGTCGTAATCATCATCCTTATCTGGCCGTTCAACTGAGTGAGCCCTCGATAGTCAGGAGATATCAGATGCCACAGCGTATATTCCAGACTCTGCTGGCCATAGCGCTAATAACTGTGCCGATCGGTAGCGCGCAGGCCGCGCTGGTTGGTACCGAGGAAGTCGTCGAACGGCAGGCCAGCGCAGAGGAAAAGGCCCATATAGAAAAGTTTCTGGCACGCGATGAAGTGCGCCGGCAACTGATCGAAATGGGCATTTCCCCTGAAGAAGCAGAGCGGCGTGTCGGCAGCATGACCCCCGGCGAAATGCAGAGAATTTCCCAAAATATTGACGCCCTGCCGGCCGGACAAGGCCGATCAGGTTCCGTCGTTCTGCTGCTGCTGGTTATCATCCTGCTCATCCTTGTAATATGACGGATCGCCCGCGGGCGCACCGCCACGGCGGAAAACACCCGGATTCAACCGGCACCAAACGACGCCGGCTGCCAACAGTCATTCTGGCAAGCGCCATTGCGCTGTTCCTTTCCGCCTGCACGACAGCGCAACAGACAAAAAGCCTGCTGGCGGAACCCGGCGCGCTGCCGCCCCGGGCCAAGGTCGCGGACGTTCCCTTCTTCCCGCAGGAAAAATACTATTGCGGCCCTGCCGCGACCGCCATGATACTGAACTGGACCGGTTTGCCGGTAACCCAGGAAGACATGGCCGAGCAGGTCTATACACCGGGCCGCGAGGGTACGTTGCAGCCCGACGTCATCGCCGCGATGCGACGCAATGGTCGACTGGCGATTCCGGTCGATACCATGCGCGAACTGCTGGGCGAGATCGCCGCCGGCAGACCGGTTCTGGTATTCCAGAATCTGGGATTGAAGATATATCCGCAATGGCATTTCGCCGTCGCCATCGGATACGATCTCGAGGCCCGCGAACTGATCATGCATACCGGCCCCTGGGACAACCGTCCGGTGGCGTTGCGCACCTTCGAACATACCTGGCGCCGCGGTGGTTACTGGGCGCTGGTAATACTGAACCCCGGTGAATTACCCGTCGCGGCCGAGGAAGTAGAGGTTGTGCGCGCGGCTGCCGGGCTGGAACGGGTATCGCTGCACGCGAAGGCGGCGATCTCTTACGAGGCCATCCTGAAGCGTTGGCCGCGAAGCTTTGCCGCCTGGATGGGGCTGGGCAACGCACGGTATGCAGTGAAGAACCTGGACGGTGCCGAGCAGGCCTGGCGTGGCGCCATCGCCGCCGATCCGGAAAATTCAGCGCCGGCCTGGAACAATCTGGCTTATGTGCTGCGCGATCTGGGCCGACATCGGGAGGCGTTGGAGGCGGCGCGAACTGCCGTTGAATTGGGACCGCCGGACGATCCAAATTACCGTGGGACACTTGAGGAAATTTCGAATATGTGACGAGCGGTCACAGCCGGTAGTTTAATTTCCCCTTCTCAACACGGCGAATTTGCGACAATATCAAATACAATAAATTACAGGAATGCGCCCAACTAGCGCAGCAACGGACATAGGAGGTAACAGCATGACCCGAAACGATTCATATTCTACCAGCCTGCGGGCACGCCTTCTCGGCATGACCGCGTTGACAGGCCTCGTCGCGGCCACTACCGCGTTTCCCATCGGTGACGCCAATGCCGCGGGCTTCGCGCTTAAGGAACAGAGCGGTTCCGCCCAAGGCAATTCCTTCGCCGGCGCCACGGCAGGCGCGGAAGACGTAACCTATATGTTCTTCAACCCGGCGGGCCTGACGCGCCAGGAAGGCCACCAGGCGTCGGTAGTGTTGAGCTATATCGCGCCGAGTGCGAAAACGAACGATGCAGACGGCCTTGTAGGCGGATCGGCCGTGCAAGATGGCGGTGTCAGCGCGCTGGTCCCGGCGGCGTATTTCATGTGGTCCCTTAGTCCGGACCTGAAACTCGCGATGGGAATCAACGCGCCCTTCGGTCTCAAGACCGAATA
>JAOUMF010000288.1 GCA_029881615.1 Alphaproteobacteria bacterium
CAGCAACAGGCGGCGGACGATATAGGCAAGCATGGCGGGCCGCTCCCTTCGCGCCTATTGCTGACCGCGCCCTTTAGCTTCCAGATCCTTTTCCTTTGCCGGATCGACCCACCAGGTGAACAGGCTCGTGCCCCGGTCGGGAATTATCGACGGCCGCGAAAACTTGTTCCAGGACAGGATGCGATCAACGGGCGAATGAAAATGCGGGATCACGATATGATTCCATTGCAGCACCCGGTCCAGTGCGCGGGTGCGCTGGACCAGTTCTTCACGGGTCGGCGCCGCGATCAACATTTCAATCAGCTCGTCGACAACGGGGTCCTTGATGCCGCTGTAATTCTGGCTTCCCTGGCGGTCGGCCGCTTCCGAACCCCAGAAACTACGTTGTTCGTTGCCCGGCGAGTTGGATTGCCCCCATGGATAGACGATCATGTCGTAATCGAAATTCTCAACGCGTTGCTGATATTGCGCCGAGTCCACCGTGCGCACATTCACCTCTATGCCCAACCGGGCCAGGTTCTTCTTGAAGGGCAACACCACCCGTTCAAACAGGGGGCTAACCAGCAGCACCTCGAACTCCATGGCCTTCCCGGTTTCCTTATGGGTCAGCTTGCGGGTTTCCTCATCGATATCCCAGCCGGCCTGTTGCAGAAGCGACAATGCATATTTCAGCTGGTTGCGGTTCTGCCCCGAACCATCGGTTGCCGGCGGATTATAGACCTTGGAGAAAACCTCGGGCGGCAGGCGATTCTTGAACTTTTCCAAAATCTCGCGCTCTCGGCCCTGGGGCAGACCGGTTGCCGCCAGTTCGGAATTCTGGAAGAAGCTGCGGGTGCGGGTATAGAGGCCGTAAAACAGGGTCTTGTTCGACCATTCGAAGTCGAAACCATATGCCAGGGCCTGGCGCACCTTGGAATCCGCGAAGATATCGCGCCGCATGTTGTACACGAAACCCTGCATGCCAGCCGACCGTTTGTGCGGAATTTCCTCTTTCTTCAGCCGCCCGTCCCGAACCGCGGGAATATTGTAGGAGGTCGCCCAGTGGCGCGAAGAGTTCTCGTCGCGATAATCGGCCGCGCCGGATTTGAAAGCCTCGATGGCGACCGAAGCGTCACGATAGTAATCGTAACGGACCTTGTCGAAATTGTTATGTCCCACGTTCGCCGGCACCCGTGCGCCCCAGTAGTCGGGCACGCGAGTATAGGTAATCGAACGACCGGCCTCGAAGGCTTCGATCTTGTAAGCGCCGCTGCCCAGCGGCGGCTCCAGCGTCGTCGCCCCAAAATCCCTGTTTTCCCAGTAATGTTTGGGCAGCACGGGAAGCTGGCCGATAATCAGCGGCAATTCACGGTTTTCACCACGCTTGAAAGTGAATTTGACCGTCCGGTCATCCGTTTTCGTCACCTTGTCGACGGCGGCGTAATAAAAGCGATAGAACGGCTCGCCCTTTTCAAGAAGCGTATTGAAGGTCCAGATTACGTCCTCGGCCGTAATGGGCTGGCCGTCGTGCCACCTGGCCGCCGAACGGAGCGTAAAGGCGACCCACGACCGGTCCTCGGGAACCTCTACCGTCTCGCACAACAGGCAATAGGCGGAAAACGGTTCGTCCAGGGAACTGGTCATCAGCGAATCATATATCAAGCTCAGGGCAATGGCGGGCTGGCCCTTGATGATGAAGCCATTGAAAGAATCGTAACTGCCGATAGCCGAAAGCCGGACCTCGCCGCCCTTTGGGGCCGCCGGATTGACGTAGGCGAAATTCCGGAAGGTCGCCGGGTATTTCAGATCGCCATGCATGGCGAGGCCATGTCTCTTTAATTCCTCCGCACTCTGGGCGGCGCCCGTCGCCATCATGGCGGAAAGCAGAAGGGTTGCGACTACGGCGACGAGACGATTCATATTTCGAGTCCCTGTTGTTCGATCACGATTGGTCGGGAGTGTACCCGAAAAAATGCCTCATGGCAGGGTGAATGCAAGCGAATATCACGGGGTTTTTGCAAAAGTTTAATTTCTTTGACGCTCGTTAACCAATTTTTCGCCCTATGCGGCTACAATCGCTCGGAGTACAGAACATGCCACGGGGGCTTGGCGAATTCGTGGAACAATCCCGAATGGAAAAGAAAACCTGGATCGCACACTATATCTATGCGGCCGATGACGGATCGGCGCGCACGCGGATTCGCAAGATTCTCGCGGCGGATTACGATGCGGCGGTACAGCTTGCGGCGAATGATTCGCCGGGCGAGGAATTCGTGGTTTCGGTTTATCCCGAATCCGACGACCAGTATCTTGGCCTGGTTCGCGGCGCCGCGATGCGCATGAGCGGACGCGGAAGCGGCGACTAGCCGCCCCGTTCCACCGCCGCCAGGTGGTGCTGAAAGTCCGGCCCGGCCATAAGGGTTCGGCAGCGTTCGAACCGGCCCACCGCATAGGCCCAGAAATCTTCCGCCGGATTGCCGTTGGCATGCTGGATAACGCCCCACAAGGTCCACAGCAAATCGCACATTGCCTTGTACAACACCATGCGGCCCAGCTGATCGGCCGGCGGCGGGCCGTCGAAATAGGCGAACATCATGGCCTCGTCCTGCGCCGGGCCGAAGGCCGCCTCCACCGACAGATCCCCCAGATCCCACATCGGATCGTTATTGCCTGAATATTCCCAATCGACGATCCACATGCGCTCGCCGGTGTCGAGGAAGTTTTCCGCCAGCGGATCGCAATGGCAGGGGGCCAGTTTGGCCGGATGGGCGGCCAGCGCCTTGCGCACGCTGTCGGCCTCGCGCTTCACATCCTCGTAACCGTCCGGCACCGCCGCCTTCAAATCCGCCAGCAGGGCCAGATACTCGTCCATTTTTTCGAACACGTCGAAGACGGTCTGAAAATCCTGTCCGCAATTATGCATCTGTCGAAAGGCCTGGGCCGCACGGCGGCAGGCGCCGACATCCTGGAAACGTTCGGCGTTCATGGTGACGGCATCGGGAATATAATCGGCCAGCATCAGCCCGTCGGACTTGTCGAAGAACAGCACCCCGGCGCTGACCCCGGCCCCCGCCGCGACCCGCGCATTATGGGCCTCAACCGAGCGGTCGATATAATCCTCGGTCCCTTCGCCAGCGATACGCAGCAGATAATCGGTTTCGGCCTGCGTGACCCGGTAAACCAGGTTGGTTAGCCCGCCCAGTCGTTCCACGTTGTCCGGTTCATTGTCCTGGAACAATGGAATTCGCTTGATTGCATCGGCTACTTTTATGTCCATTCGTGGCTCCCGTTCCCAAATCTCCCATAGTCATTATGGCTCCATATTCGACCTGTGGGAAGACGAGGATTCTTGTGGTTTTTTGTGGCAGCAATTCAAATGCTGTGAAATTATCCGCAAAAGCGATTTGCAAAAGCAAGGGGACGACATGACAGGGACACTTCCGCAACAGGCAAATATCGTCATCATCGGCGGCGGCGCTATCGGTTGTTCGATCGCCTACCATCTGGCGAAGATGGGCGTGAAAGACATTCTGCTGCTGGAGAAAAGCGGCCTGACGCACGGATCGACCTGGCATGCGGCCGGTCTGGTGGGACAGCTTCGCCCGTCGCGCAACGTCACCCGGATGCTACAGGCCAGCGTCGCGCTATATGACCAAATCGAGGAAGAAACCGGCCAGAACCCGGACTGGAAAAAGGTCGGCAGCCTGCGTCTGGCCTCGTCGCAGAACCGCTGGACCGAGATCAAGCGCGCCGCCACCACCGCGAAAAGCTTCGGGCTGGAAATGCATCTGATCAGCCCGAAAGAGGCCCAGGATATGTTTCCCATCATGACCACCGACGGCGTGGTCGGCGCGGCCTACATCCCGTCGGACGGCTATATCGACCCGTCGGGTATCACCCAGGCGCTGGCCAAGGGCGCGCGCATGAACGGCGCGGCGATTGTCGAGGGCGTGCGCGTTACCGGGATCGAACTGACCGGCCGCCGCGCCACCGCCGTGCTTACCGATCAGGGACGGGTGCGGGCCGAAATCATCGTCAATGCCGCCGGCATGTGGGGTCGCGACATCGGCGCGCTGGCCGGGGTCAACATCCCCTCGGTCGCGGTCGAGCATCAATATCTGATCACCGAGCAGATTCCCGGCCTGCCCAAGGGCATGCCCACCATGCGTGATCCCGACCATCTGCTCTATTACAAGCCGGAGGTGAACGGCTTCGTGGTCGGCGGCTTCGAGGCGAACCCCGCGCCCTTCGGCCGCGACGGCATGCCCCAGGGTTTTGCGCGCGAACTGCTGCCGTCGAACTTCGACCAGTTC
>JAOUMF010000289.1 GCA_029881615.1 Alphaproteobacteria bacterium
CCGTTTGTTGCTGATACCCATCCCCAGCCAGCTCTGCGCTGCGTCGTAGGTGCGGCCCTGGATCAATCGGTCCAGTGTCATGTCCATAACGCCAAGATTGCGCGCCTGTTCGGCTGTCAGGTTGGAGCCCTGAGCCTGGAACTGACGAACCTGGCTGGCAAAGGCGTCGGCAAGCTCGCTGGCGGTAATTTTTTCACTACCGACTGTTGCGACTATATCGCCCCGGCCCGTCTGGTCCAGATAGCCCTGAACGCCCCAGGCGCCGAAACTGATGATCAGCAGAATCATGAAAGCCTTCGCAATGAGGCCGCCACTTGATGAACGCAAAATTTGAAGCATCGAATAATTCCGGAAACAACCCTGAGGATTTCGGCGCGGTCGCGCGAGGCCGCATCATAATGGTCACGCCCCGCCATTCGCAACAGGCAATGCACGTCCGTGCGATTCTGCCGTATGGCGTGCATGGTCCGGCCATGGTAAGTCAAGGTGGAATATGCTGTAAAACGTGAGGAAAGGACGGGGAAGATGACGATGGATCGTATTCCGCTGATTGCCGGAAACTGGAAAATGAATGGCGCCGTGGCCGAATCGGTCGCGCTGGCGCGTGCGGTGGCGGCTGGCGTGGCACCGGGATGCGAACTGTTGGTCTGCCCGCCTGCGGTGCTGATACCGCCCGTGGTTGCCGCGCTGAAGGGTAGTGCCGTTGCGGTTGGCGGCCAGGACTGTCATTTTGCCGAAAGTGGCGCCCATACCGGCGACATAGCCGCCGTCATGCTGGTCGACGCCGGGTGCAGCCATGTCATCCTGGGACATTCGGAACGGCGCGCCGATCATGGCGAGAGCGACGAATTGGTGCGCGCCAAGACCGAGGCCGCCCACGCAGCCGGTCTGATCGCCATTGTTTGCGTCGGCGAGACGCTGGCCGAACGCGATGGCGGCGAGACGTTGACGCGTATCAGCAGCCAGATCGAAGGATCGCTGCCCGATGCCGTCACTGCGGAAAACACGGTCATTGCCTATGAACCGGTTTGGGCCATCGGTACTGGCCGCACGGCGTCGCCGGCCGATGTGGAGGAGGTACATGCCCATATCCGGGCCGACGTTGAGCGCCGGTTCGGAAAGGGTGTAGCCGCGGGGGTGCGCATTCTTTATGGCGGATCCATGAAACCCTCGAATGCGGCGGAACTGCTGGCTATTGACGGTGTTGACGGGGGGCTGATCGGCGGCGCCAGCCTGAAAGCGGAAGATTTTCTGTCCATCGCGACCAGTTGTCCCTAGCTATTGCCGTCATTAGTCGCTAAATAAGCCGCGACCGTGCGGGCAATCTGTTCGCGCCATCCTGATTTTATTTGACCGGGTTTGTCCGATGGAAAGCGTTCTTCTTGTTATTCAGTTGATGGTGGTTCTCGCCATGATCGTTGTCATCCTGCTTCAGCGCAGCGAAGGCGGCGGACTTGGAATGGGGGGCGGCCAGGGCGGTGGTCTGGTGAGTGTCCGGGGCACGGCCAACCTGCTGACCCGTACAACCGCGATTCTGGCGGCCGCGTTTTTTCTCACCAGCATCTCGCTGGCGGTTTTGTCGGCAAACAGGACAGAGGGCGGTTCGGTTCTGGATGCAGTGCCGGCGTCGTCTGCGCCTGCGCCGGTGCAACCGGAAAAGCCGGCCCAACCCGGCGTGCCGCTCTCCGATTAAGCGCGGCGATCATCGTGCGGGCAGAATCAGACAGGTCGGAACTTTCTCTCAATTCCGTCCCGTACAGCCTCGTTTTTGGCTTGGGTTTTTCTACTTCCTTCAATATGGTGTAGGTCCATGACGCGGTTTATCTTCATCACCGGCGGCGTGGTTTCCTCTCTCGGTAAAGGCATTGCCTCCGCTGCCCTCGGCGCGCTTCTTCAGGCGCGGGGCTACAAGGTGCGCCTGCGCAAGCTGGACCCTTATATCAATGTCGATCCGGGCACCATGAGCCCCTATCAGCATGGCGAGGTCTATGTCACCGACGACGGGGCGGAGACCGATCTGGATCTGGGGCATTACGAACGCTTTACCGGCGTGTCCGCGCGGCAATCAGACAATGTCACCACGGGTCGCATCTATTCCAACGTGATCGCGCGCGAACGCAAGGGCGAGTATCTGGGCGCCACCGTGCAGGTGATTCCGCATATCACGGATGCCATCAAGGAATTCGTCACCTCCGACCTGACCGACGAGGATTTCGTGCTTTGCGAAATTGGCGGTACGGTCGGCGATATCGAGGGACTGCCGTTCCTTGAGGCGATTCGCCAACTCGGCAACGAGTTGGGCCGCGAGCGCGCGCTGTTCGTGCATCTGACCCTGATGCCCTATATTCCCGCGGCCGGCGAGATCAAGACCAAGCCGACCCAGCATTCGGTCAAGGAATTGCTGAGCGTCGGTATCCAGGCGGATATTCTCGTTTGCCGCTCGGACCGCCCGATCCCCGAGGATTCCAGGCGTAAGCTGGCGTTGTTCTGCAATGTGCGGCCGGAACGGGTGATCGAGGCGCTGGATGTCGATACGATCTATGATGTGCCCAATTGCTATCACGAGGCTGGCTTCGATACCGAGGTGCTGAAACGTTTCGGCATGGCGGAAGGGCATGAGTCCGAAGTGGATCTGACTGCCTGGCGTAATACCGTACATCGGATCAGGGAGCCCGAGGGCGAGGTCTCGATCGCGGTGGTCGGCAAATATACCAACCTGCTGGATGCCTATAAATCGCTCAACGAATCGCTGGGCCATGGCGGTATCGCCAATAATGTGCGGGTCAAGCTGGACTGGATCGAGTCCGAGATATTCGAAAGCGACGCAACGGCGCTGGCGCGGCTGGAAGGCGTGAACGGTATCCTGGTACCGGGCGGTTTCGGCGAACGCGGCGCCGAGGGCAAGGTGGCGGCCGTCACCTTCGCGCGCGAACGGAAAATTCCCTTCTTCGGCATATGCTTCGGCATGCAGATGGCGGTGATCGAGGCGGCGCGCAATCTGGCCGGCGTGCCGGGCGCGGGCTCCACCGAATTCGGGCCTTGCGCGGAGTCGGTCGTCGGTTTGCTGACCGAATGGAAACGCGGCAATGTGGTTGAGCAGCGCAGCGGCGAGGACGATCTGGGCGGCACCATGCGCCTGGGGGCCTATGCCTGCCGCCTCGCCGAAGGCTCGAAAGTAGCCGAAATATACGGCAATGACCTGGATATCAGTGAACGCCACAGGCATCGCTACGAGGTCAATATCGACTATAAGGAACGGTTGGAAAAAGCCGGGCTGATCTTCTCCGGCATGTCGCCGGACGGCGTCTTGCCCGAGATCGTCGAACTGCGCGACCATCCCTGGTTCGTCGGCGTGCAATTCCACCCCGAACTGAAATCGAAACCCTTCCAGCCGCATCCGCTGTTCGCTTCCTTCATCAGGGCGGCCATCGAACAGGCGCGGCTGGTCTGACGAAAGCTCAGCTTATGACTGCCATTCATCATGTGAAGGTCGGCGATCTTACCATCGGCAACGACCTGCCGTTTGTCCTGTTCGCGGGACCTTGCGCCATGGAAAGCCGCGAACACGCGCTGGAGATGAGCCAGGCGCTGAAAGAGATCACGGGCAAGTTCGGCATCGGGCTGGTCTACAAGAGCTCCTTCGACAAGGCGAACCGCACCTCCGGCTCCAGCCCGCGCGGTATCGGCCTGGATTATGCCCTGCCGATCTTCGCGGAGGTGAAGGAGAAAACGGGCTTGCCGGTGCTGACCGATGTGCATTCTCCGGAAAATTGCGCCGCCGTCGCCGATGTGATCGACGTGCTGCAAATTCCGGCTTTCCTGTGCCGCCAGACCGATCTGCTGTTGGCCGCGGCCGCCACCGGCCGGGCGATCAATGTCAAGAAGGGCCAGTTTCTGGCGCCCTGGGATATGGCCAATGTCGCCAAAAAGGTCACCGAAGCCGGCAATGACAACGTCATGCTCTGCGAGCGCGGAACCAGCTTTGGCTACAACACGCTGGTCTCCGACATGCGCGGGATTCCGACGATGGCGAAAACCGGCCACCCGGTGGTGTTCGACGCGACCCATTCGGTGCAGCAGCCGGGCGGGCAGGGCGCCACATCGGGCGGCCAGCGCGAATTCGTCCCCGTCCTGGCCCGCGCCGCCATCTCAATCGGCGTCGCCGCCGTCTTCATGGAAGTCCACCAGGACCCCGACAACGCCCCGTCGGACGGCCCGAACATGGTCTATCTAGATAAGCTGCCGGGCATCCTGGAACAGCTGCTGGAATTCGATCGACTGGCCA
>JAOUMF010000290.1 GCA_029881615.1 Alphaproteobacteria bacterium
CGGCAAGGATACCCGCCTGTCCGGCTATATGCTTGAGCCCGCCTTGACCGCTGGTTTCGTTTCCATGGGCATGGATGTGGTGCTGGTGGGACCATTGCCGACCCCTGCTGTCGCGGTGTTGACGCGCTCGCTCAGGGCCGATCTCGGCGTGGTGATTTCCGCCTCGCATAATCCCTATTTCGATAACGGGATCAAGCTGTTCGGGCCCGATGGCTATAAACTGTCGGACGATGAGGAAGCGGAAATCGAAAGGTTGATGAGCAGCACCGAGCTGGAGCCGGCCGAATCAATCGATCTCGGACGCGCGCGCCGGTTGGACGATGCCCAGGGCCGTTATATCGAATATGCCAAACATACATTTCCGCGGGGCCTGCGCCTGGATGGGCTGCGGATCGTGGTGGATTGCGCCAATGGCGCGGCCTATAAGGTGGCGCCTACGGTTCTGTGGGAACTGGGCGCCGATGTTGTCTCCATAGGCGTTAATCCGGACGGCACAAACATCAACCTGAATTGCGGCGCGACCGCGCCGGCTACTTTGTCGGAAAAGGTCGTCGCCACGGGCGCCGATCTGGGTATCGCGCTGGATGGCGACGCCGACCGGGTAATCGTTTGCGACGAACACGGCGCCATTATCGACGGCGATCAACTGATGGCGCTGGTGGCCGGCGAATGGCACGCGGCCGATCGTCTGCGCGGTGGGGGCGTGGTTGCAACCGTGATGTCCAATCTGGGTTTTGAACGCCACATGAATAATATGGGGCTGGAACTGGTGCGGACCGCCGTGGGTGATCGCTACGTGGTCGAGAAGATGCGCGAGGGCAAATATAATCTGGGCGGCGAACAATCCGGCCATATCATCATGTCCGACTATGGCACTACCGGCGACGGACTGATCGCGGCGCTTCAGGTTCTGGGCGCGCTGGTTACGCGCGATGCGGCTGCCAGCGAGGTTTGCAGTGTTTTCGATACCTTGCCGCAGCTGTTGCGCAATGTGCGGTATGGAGGCGGCGCGCCGCTTGAGGAAAAACTCGTGCGCGAGGCGATCGCCGAGGGTGAGTCGGCACTGGGCGCCGGCGGGCGTCTGGTGATTCGAAAGTCCGGCACGGAGCCGGTAATTCGCGTAATGGCGCAGGGTGACGATGAATCGCTCGTCGGCAATGTTGTTGCCGATATTGTCGGCGCTATTGAACGGGCGGGTAGCCGATGACAGGATTGCAGAATATGACGTCGCGGGGTGATGAGGCGATGCAGGGAACGATGATCAGCGGCCGAATTCTGGCGATTGGTGATTCGGATTCCTGCGGTGGCTCCGGCATTCAGGCCGATACCAAGGCGATTACCGCGCTAGGCGGTTATGCCATGACGGCGGTAACCGCGCTGACCGCGCAGAATACCGAGGGTGTTAGCGGCACGGTCGCGACCACCGGCGGGTTTGTCGCCAAGCAGATGCGGATGGCGCTGAAGGATATCGGTGCCGATGTTATCAAGATCGGCATGGTTCCCAACGAGGAAGCCATCGAATCCGTGCATTATACCTATATGGAGTTCGCGCCTGACACACCGATCGTTCTGGACCCGGTGATGATATCAAAGGATGGCCATCCGATGATCGATCGCGAGGCCATCCACATGATGCGGCAGCATTTTCTTCTGCATGCCGCGATCGTCACACCCAATATCGCCGAGACCGAAATGCTGACGGGTATGGAAATCCATACGCTCAAGGACATGACCCATGCGGCGGAAATCATGATTACGCTGGGCTGTCAGTCGGTTCTGGTGAAGGGCGGGCATTTCGAGGGTGAAACGCTATATGACGTCCTGTTCTCGGAAGAGGGGCTGGAGGTCTTCGAGGATACCCGCATAAATACGCCGCATACTCACGGCACGGGATGCACACTGGCTTCGGCTATCGCGACCGGGCTGGCCCAGAAAATGACCATGCGGGATTCCGTGGCGCGGGCACGGGCTTACGTGCGACAGGCGATCCTGACCGCGCCGGGTTTTGGCAAGGGGCACGGGCCCTTGAATCATGCCCACACCGTGGCGCCTTTCCACCCCGAATAACCGGCCGGTTAAACGATCGGTTCGGCGGCCGATGGCCCGGAACTCAACAAAGCCGCGATAACTTCAAGTCCCTCGCGGATTCTTTCCGGGTCGCTTTCGGCGCCGATGCACAGCCTTATGGCGCCGTTGGCGGCGGTATTTTCCCCGACAGCGAAAATATTGCCGGGCGTGACGGCCACGCCCCGCGCCAACGCTTCCGCCTCGAAGGTCGCGCCGGTCCACAAGGGCGGCAGGGACAGCCAGATATGCGTTCCGTTTGGATGGGCGACGGTGGAGGCTTCACCCAGTATTGTGGATGCCATTTTCTGGCGTAAGGCGGCCGATGCGCGATGGCGGTTCAGCGATTCCACGGCCGCACCCGATTGAATCAGGTCGGCCGCGATTTCCGTGTTCAGCGAAGACGTCATCAGCGCGGTCGCGCGAATGGCGCTGGCAAGCCTGGGAACCAGCCCGGCGGGCGCCGACATAAATCCGGTCCGCAAGATCGGGGCGACCGGCTTGGAAAGGCTGGTCACATAGATGCCCATGTCCTGCGCAAAGTTGCTGATCGGTGGCGGGGCGCTGTCGGCGACGTAACCGAACACATCGTCCTCCAGGATGTAGACGCCATGACGGATCGCGACTTCGGCTATGGCGCGCCTGCGGTCTTCAGGCAAGATCGATGTGGTGGGGTTATGCAATGTGGGCACGGTATAGAGCAGCCGGGGCGAGAATTCACGACACGCGGCCTCGAAGGCGTCGGGCCGGATGCCCTGGTCGTCGACCGCCACGGTCGCCACCTTCAATCCACGCATTTCCGCCATTTGGCGCGCGCCGGGCCAGGTCAGGGACTCGACCAGGACAGTGTCGCCGGGTTTCGCCAACCCCAGGAAGGCAACGCTAAGCCCATGCTGGCATCCGCTGACGATCAGAATGGAATTCTCGTCGCGCTCAAGGCCGAACCGCCGCAGCCAATCCCTGGCGGCAAGGCGATGGCGTAGCAGGCTGTTGGAGGGAAGATAGCCGTCTATGCCTCCAAGGCGCCGGGGATCGGCCAGCCCCTGTATCGCATCCGCCAGCATCTCGTTGACCCATGGGGCGGCGGTGAAATTCTGGTTCATTACGATCGGACCCGATGGCTTTTCCGGTTCGCCCGCGGGCCGCTCGAAAGCCGTTATAGGGGCTCGGAATATGCCCTTGTTCCCGGGTGTGGCCGGGCGATCCCGTTTCGCCAGTACATAGGTTCCGCGGCCGACTTCGCCGGCGATCAGGCCCTCATTTTGTCCCAACGCATAGGCGCGGGTGACGGTGCCGACCGTGATTCCCAGCTTCCAGGCGAGATCGCGATGCGTCGGCAGGCGTTCTCCCTCGGCAAGGTCGCCGGTTTCAATGGCCTCCGCGATCGCATCCGCCAGGGCACGGTATTTGGGGCCATCGCGGCCCGTGATGTCAGGGGTCCATATTGTCATGATGACAATGTTTCAATTGACTCTATTGTATCTCTAAACAATTCTGATTGTCCCTGAATGAAAATGGATCGGCGGCAGATTGTATCGATACAATATGCTGCCGGTCCCGTCAAGCAAATAGGTCAAAGCCGAGGAGAGTGACATGGCCTGGATAGACAGGATCGGGATAGGTATTCCCGTTTCGGGACTTTCCCTTCAAGATTTGTTGGCACGGATCGACCTGTGGCGCCAGCGTGCGCGCAGCCGGCGCGCCCTGATGTGGCTGAGCGAAGAACAGTTGCGCGATATCGGCATCGACCGCCTGACGGCGTTGGAAGAGGCAAGCAAACCGTTCTGGCGCGCGTGACAGATTGGTAACGGGGTGATCCTGATGAATGATCCAAATGCGGAAATCCATACAGTCGATGCTTTCGTGGGCGAGGGCCTGGCCGGGAACCCGGCGGCCGTATGCCCCCGCAAAGACTGGTTGACGGAAGATGCGATGCAGGCGGTGGCCCGCGAAATGGCGCTGTCGGAGACGGCGTTTTTCGCGCCACGCTATGATGGCTACCTGCTACGCTGGTTTACGCCGACGACCGAGGCCGATCTCTGCGGGCATGCGACTCTGGCGGCGGCCGCGATCTATTTCACCCATATGGATGCCGGTGCGTCGGCGGTGCGGTTCTATTCGCTGAAGGCCGGGCCCCTGACGGTAACCCGCGACGGCGACTTGCTGGCCCTCGATTTTCCGGCGCAACCGGCCGTTCGCGACAGTC
>JAOUMF010000291.1 GCA_029881615.1 Alphaproteobacteria bacterium
GCTGCAATATCTGCTGGCCGCGACGGTGCTGGCCGGGCTGCTGCAAATTGCCGCCGGTTTCCTGCGGTTGGGTTACCTCATGCGATTCGTGTCGCGCTCGGTAATGACCGGTTTCGTCAACGCGCTGGCGATCCTGATTTTCATGGCCCAGCTACCCGAACTGTTCGGCGTGCCCTGGCTGACCTACGTGATGGTCGCGGCGGGCCTTGGCATCATTTATCTGTTTCCCATGGTGACCCGGTCCATACCCTCGCCGCTGGTCTGCATCATCGCCCTGACGGCCGTCGCCATCGGCTTCGGGCTGGACCTGCGTACCGTAGGCGACATGGGCGAGTTGCCCTCGACCCTGCCGATCTTCCTGATCCCCGACATCCCCCCAACCTTCGAGACCTTCATGATCATCCTGCCCTATTCGGCGGCGGTCGCGGCGGTGGGGCTGCTTGAATCGCTGATGACCGCGACCATCGTGGAAGACCTTACCGACACGCCGAGCGACCTGAACCAGGAATGCATCGGCCAGGGCCTCGCCAATACTGCGACCGGCTTCATCGGCGGCATGGCGGGCTGCGCGATGATCGGCCAGTCGATCATCAATGTGAAGTCCGGCGGCCGCGGCAGGCTTTCCACCGTCTGCGCCGGCGTCTTCCTGCTGTTCATGATCGTCGTGCTGGGCGACTGGGTAAAACAGATCCCCATGGCCGCCCTCGTCGCCATCATGATCATGGTATCGATAGGTACTTTCAGTTGGTCGTCCATCAAGAATCTGCGCACCCATCCGCGCAGTTCGTCGGTCGTCATGGTCGCCACCGTCGTTACCGTCGTGGTGACCCACAATCTGGCGATCGGCGTTCTGGTTGGCGTATTGCTGTCGGGCATCTTCTTCGCCTGGAAGATCGCCAAGATTTTCCGTGTCACATCCACCCTGTCGGCAGACGGGCGGGCGCGATCCTATGTGGTCGAAGGCCAGGTATTCTTCGCCTCGGCGGACGATTTCACCGCGTCCTTCGACTTCAGGGAAGCGCTTGAAAAAGTGACCATCGACGTAAGCCACGCCCATATTTGGGATATCTCCAGCGTGGCCGCGCTTGATATGATAGTCCTGAAATTCCGCCGCGAAGGGGCCGAGGTTGAAATCGTCGGCCTGAACGAAGCCAGCGAAACCATCGTCGATCAGCTTGCGATCCACGACAAGCCCGGGGCGCTCGAACGCCTTATGGGCCATTAAGGGAGGAAGACAGTCCAATGTCGAAAATATGCGCACTGGTAGACGGTTCCGTTTATTCCGAAAGCGTCAGCGACCATGTGGCCTGGATCGCGCGGCGTGCAGGATGTTCGGTTGAGCTGCTGCATGTATTGGGCCGGCGCGAGACCGCGGGCACGCCATCGAATCTCAGCGGCAATATAACCCTGGGGGCGCGCACGGCCCTGCTTGAGGAATTGAGCGCGCTGGACGAACAGCGGGGGAAACTGGCCCAGAAATACGGAAGGGCGATCCTCGACGACGCCAAGGCCCGGATCGAAGCCGCAGGTGTCAGCAACGTCACCACGAAGCTGCGGATCGGCGACATCGTGGATACGGTCGCGGAATTCGAGGCGGACGCCGAAATGATTGTGGTCGGCAAGCGCGGTGAAGCCGCCGATTTTGCCAAACTGCATCTGGGCTCGAACCTCGAACGCATCGTGCGCTCCAGCAAAAAGCCGGTTTTCGTCGCCTCGCGCGCCTTCAAGCCCATTGAACGCGTCCTCATCGCCTTTGACGGCAGCGCCAGCAGCTTGAAGGCGGTCGACCATGTGGCACGCGGCAAGCTGTTTGCCGGCCTGCGGATCAGCCTGCTGACCGTCGGCGCCGACACACCGGAAAACCGCAAGCGGCTGGACGACGCGAAAGCAACGCTAAAAGCCGGCGGTCACGCGGCCGAGGCCGACATCGTGGCGGGCCAACCCGAAACGATCATTGCCCAGGCCGTCGAATCGAACGGCATCGACCTGCTGGTAATGGGCGCCTATGGCCATTCGCGCGTCCGCAGCCTGATCATCGGCTCCACAACGACCGGCATGATCAGATCATGCAAGATACCGATCGCGCTGGTCCGCTAAAGGGTGACAGGGGCAAGCAGGACAATTGATCTCCGTCAAAGCCTTACGGCACGGCGCTTGCTAGAATTTCGGCGTTGATATGAAACGCTGGCGCGTTGTTGTCGCCCGCGAATGCTTGGTTGCCCGACACATGACAAAGGAGGTCGGCGTAGCAATGCGAAACATGAATCGGGTGCTGCTGTCGGCATTAGCCATGCTTTGCCTTACCGGCGGCGGCAATGTGTGGGCCAAGGACAAGGGGGTCTCCGCGACTGCCCTGTCGTCGACGCTCGTGCCGGCCGTCGCGAACCCGCGACGCATCGCCGGCGGGCCGGACGGGCAGATTCTTGTCACCGACCGCCGCTACGGCGCCGTCATCGCGGTCGACAAGCAGAGCCTGCAGCCTGTTTGGAGCGCAACACTGCCCGACGGCGGGCCTTTCGGCATCGCATTTACCAGGAAAGGCATCTTCGTCGGCAACACCGCCACGAAAAATGTCGAGGTCTATAGCCTAAACGGCAGCGGCGGCCCGGATACCCTGCTCGAGTTCGACCGCAATCTCGGCGATGTTCCCGCAGGCACTATTGGCACGATAGAAAATGCGATAGCAGTGGCCGCCGACGATAAGGCCAAGCAGATATTCGTGCTGGACGGCGCCGCAAAGCGCATAAGCGTCTTTGACAGAAAGGGTTCCCTGCTGCGCAGTTTCGAACCGCGGGGCAGCGACAATCTGCTGCTGAGCCCGGTATCACTGGCCATCGACGAGTTGCGCCGCGAAATACTTGTGGCCGACTATGGCGATCCGTCGGCATGGCTGTCGAACTGCAGCTTCTGCAGCGCCAACGAGCCGGCGCGCATCATGATATTCAGCTACGAAGGCGACTTTCTTTACGAGATCAGGGGCGACGGCACCACGCACTGGCTAACCAGCTTTGCCCGCCTGCAAGGGCTTGCGGCGAGCGGCGACGGACGGATCTTCGCCGCCGACCCGCTAGGCGCGCGGATTCTTGTCTTCGACCGGTTTACCGGCGCCATACTGGACGAATTGGGTGTCAAGGGAACGAACCCGGGCCAGTTGATGGCGCCATCGGACCTATGGCTCGACATTGAAACCGGCGATCTCTTTATTTCCAACAACCTGGGTGCAAGGCGCGTGGAAGTGCTGCGCGGTGTCGGGGGGCAGCCATGAAACATTTGCTGCGGCTTTCCGGTATTTCACTGCTGACACTCGGCTGGCTGGTATTGGCGCCGGCCCCGCAGGCACAGGCTTTCATGGACTGCATCGAATGCCATGCCGATCCCAATGGAGGCGGGTTCCATGGCGGTTTTCGCTCGCTGACGGACATGACGAGGGCCGAGATCGATGCCGTTTGCCTTTCCTGCCACGACGGCAGCTATACCAACCCTGCCGGCATCACGGCGCCCGAGGCCGCGGTCCATGAGCAGGTCTATGGCGGGTCGGGCCAACGCCCCGAATATGGTGAATTCCGGGCCGGCTGCATGGACTGTCACAATCCGCACGGCCTTCTGGCCGGCGACGGCAGCCTGGTGGAGAACCTTCAACTATTAGGCGCCAAGGTTCGCGAAGCAAGTTCCACCGACGGCGTGGGCCGCATTCGCAAGCCGATTATCGGTCCAGGCGCCGACGGCACACCGGGCACCAACGACGACGTTCAAACCGGCTGGGAATGTGACAGCGGCATCCCCGACGATCCTACCTGTGACACCAGCGAGGATGGTTTCGGCGGCACGCATGTCCGTGCGCCGGTATTCTACGGCAACATTTATGAAGGGGGTACCTGGCCCAGCAACGGTGGGGTTAATCCCTGGGCGAACGACACGCTTCCCTATAACGGCGCCTGCAACTCCTGCCACACCCGCACCAGCCACCATCGCCGGGACAATAGCGGCGGCGACCATACCCACAACATCACCAAGGCCGGTTGTGTCGCCTGCCACTCACATGTATCCGGCTGGCTGAACAAGGGCGGCTGAAAACCGTTGTTTACGGCGGAACGCGGGGCGGCGGCAGATAAACCTACCCCCCGCCCGCCATCGCTTTCAGGCGCGCCAGATCGTAGCCGGCGATTTCCTTGTAGCGTTGCAGCATGCCGGCCAGTTCGGCGCGGGGGATGATGTCGTCGATATTATCGAAGGGTTTGTCGCCACTGCGTTCCATCACTTCTT
>JAOUMF010000292.1 GCA_029881615.1 Alphaproteobacteria bacterium
TCCGCGATGTCTCGTGTAGATTTCGTCTGTTCTTTGACCGCCGAAGCGATCGTCGTGGCAATATCGTTGATTTCACTAATGATACCGCCGATATCCTCGATTGCCGCCACCGTGCCCGCTGTTTCTTCCTGAATGGCCGAGATTTGGGCCGAGATTTCTTCCGTTGCCCGTGATGTCTGGTTTGCGAGATTTTTGACCTCGCCGGCGACCACGGCAAAGCCTTTCCCTGCCTCGCCGGCGCGCGCGGCCTCAATGGTTGCATTTAGCGCCAGAAGGTTGGTTTGTCCCGCGATTTCGTTGATCAGATTGACGATATCGCCGATTTTTCTGGCGGCCTCGGCCAGTCCCTGGACGGAATGATTTGTATCGTTGGTTTTTTGTACGGCCTGTTCCGCGATTTTTGCGGATTGAACCACCTGCCGCCCGATTTCATCGATTGACGTTCCCAGAAGCTCCGTGGCCTGTGCGACTGAATCCACGTTGGACGAAGCCTGCGTGGCGGCACTGGATACGGCAATGGACCGATCGCCGGTTGTCTTGGCGGTTTTCGTCATCGTTTCCGCGGTTTGCCTCATGCTTTCCGCGGCTTTGCCGACCCCAAGGATAATAGCTTCCGCTTCCCGTCCGAAGTTCGCCGTCAGGGTTTCCAGCCGCTTGCTTTTGTTCAGGCGGGCTGCTTGCTCCATCTGTGCGGCAAGGATGCGTTTGCCTTCGCGGATATTGTCCTCGAATATACGTAGCGCCTTGCCAACAAGGCCAAATTCGTCATTGCGACCATTGTCGAGCCGTAAAACGATAGCCTGTTTTTCCGTGTCATCGTTGGCGGACGCGAGGTCGGTCAATGCTCCAAGGTCCGTTTGAAGGTCTTCGAGGCTCGCGCTGACCGCGCGATACACAATCAATGCGCCGCTGGCGGCGAAAAACAACCCCAACACCCCGAAGATAACGGTGGTCAAAATAATCGTGTCGTTGGTGACACGAATATCCAGAGCTTCTTTTTCCAGGCCGGTGAGACCTTTTTGAGTGTATGAATTGGCCATATTCACAAGGTCAGCCGTTGCACCGTCAAGGCGCGCGGCGACCGCGTCGAATTTGGGCATCATCTCGTTGCCGCTGAACGGACCTTCGGTAACGTAGGTTTGGGCCATTTTTTTGCCCTCTGTGTAGTAGGGCAGGAATTCTCTCTCAATCCGGTTCAATGCGGCTACGGTCGTGTCCAGTTCGGCGCTCTGCGCAAGTTTACGAGCCTTTTCGACATCTTTTGCAAACTTCTGGGCGTAAGCTTCCGCCTGATCGAAGCCGTCATCCAGCCCGCCCATTCCCCGCGTGGCCGAAATATCGCTAAGCCACTGCTGTACCTGGATGATATCGATCTGGATGTCTTTGATAACCATCATAAGCGGAATGTCCGCTTCGGCGATGCGCATGCTGTCGGCCACCATCCCGTCAAGCCCAGGGCGTTGGGAACCGATGGACCCGGCTATAAGACCAGAGACGACAACAAACGTCCCGACCACGGCCACCAAAACCAGCACAAGTTTCTTCTTTAGCGTCACTGCAAACTCTCCCCTCAATACGCGGTGGTTACCATCCGTTCCGCGTGTTTTAATAAATCTATATTCCCCTTTCAGGGTATGTTCCGGCGCTTTCCACACACCTAAGGCAGTGGAATTGATGCGACAATATCGGATTGCCCAATATTGTCAATCTTAGATTGGAATAATTTTAGAAATAGATATAACTGACTAATTCATAAGGTTGAATTTTAGCAATATGGCGGCCGAAAACCGAGCGGTCATTTGCGGTGCTTGTATCTATAAAGGGAATAGGCGTTCAAACATTGTGGGCTTTTCGTGTCAACTCCCCGGCCGGGCCAGTTTGGCGCCGGGCCAGTTGGGGGCATGGCCGCGCAGGTACTGGGGCGGGACCGTCATCTCGGCGCCCAGCGCCTCGGCGGCGTGCCAGGGCCAGCGGGGATTGTCGATCAGGCCGCGGGCCAGCGCCACCATGTCGGCCTGGCCGGAGGCGATGATTTCCTCGGCCTGATGCGGGTCGGCGATCATGCCGACGGCGCGCGTCGCGATCCCGGTGCGTTCCTTGATTCCGGCGGCGTAGGACAGTTGATAGCCGGCCTCGACCGGTATCTTCAGCCCCGGCACCAGCCCGCCGCTGGACACGCAGACATAATCCAGCCCTACGGCTTTCAACGCGCTGGCGAAGGTTGCTGCTTCTTCCAGATCGATGCCCTCTTCATGCCAGTCCGTGCCGGTGATGCGCGCGCCGAAAACCAGTTCGCCGGGAACCGCTTCGCGCACCGCCCGCGCGACCTCAAGCGGGAAACGCATGCGGTTCTCGGGCGAACCGCCATATTTGTCGGTCCGCTGGTTGGACAGCGGCGACAGGAATTCATGCAGCAGATAGCCATGGGCGCAGTGCAGTTCGATCACCTCTAATCCCAGGTCGACCGAGCGCTTGGCGGTTTCGACGAAGGCGTCGCGAATTCGCGCCATATCGTCGAGCGATGCCTCGCGCGGGGTGTGCCAGTCGCCGAAGGGCAGGGCCGAGGGGCCGAACGTCTGCCACGGGTCTTCGCCGGGCTGTATCGCCGCGCCGCCTTCCCAGGGACGCTGCTGCGATCCCTTGCGCCCCGAATGGGCGATCTGGATGCCCCATTTCGTGCCCGCCGGGGAAACCCGCCGCGCAGCTTTCAGCACCCGGTCCAGCGCCGCGATATTGTTGTCGGAATAAAGCCCCAGGCAGCCATGGGTGATGCGCCCGGGACGCTCCACCGCCGTGGCTTCCAGCATCACCAGTCCGGCGCCCGACATGCCCAGATTCATCAGGTTCTGCAAATGCCATTCGTTGGCGCTGCCGTCGTCCGCGCTGTACTGGCACATCGGCGCCACCACGATACGGTTGGGGAAGTCCTGCCCGGCCAGCCGGATGGGGGAAAACAGTTTCGACATTTTTGCCTGGTCCTTGTTGCGTCGGCGGGAAGCCCGCGAAGTGATATCGGTTAGTTTCGTTTCGTTGTCGCTGTGCGCAGGGCTTCGGTGTCTGCCTCCGGAAGTCGCGGATTGACCGGCATGCCGGCGGCGAGATCGAAGCCGTTGGGCGTAGTAATATCCGGCGCGATGCGAAGATGCCAGTGCTGGCAGGGCGAGTTTGCCTCGCCGCGCGATGCGGTCTCGAGGGCGAGGTTATAGGGCGGGTCGCCCGCCACGTCGTACAGCCGCCGCAATGTCTCGCGCAGAACTTCTCCGAGTTCGGCCGCCTCTTCCTTCGTGACGGCGGAAAAACAGGCTGCGTGGCGCCGCGGAACGATCAGGAACTCGAAGGGGCAGGTGGCGGCGAAGGGGACCATGGCGGCGAAATGTTCGCTCTCCAGAAATACCCTGCTGCCCTCGCCGAGTTCGAATTCCAGTATCTCGCAGAGCGGGCAGCGCCCCGTCTCGTTATACAATGTCCGCGCCCGTGCCTCGCGCGCCGCCAGTCGCGGCGGTACGAAATGCGTGGCGATCGCCTGGGAATGGGGATGGCGCAGCGATGCGCCGGCTTTCAGGCCGCGATTGCGGAACAGGAATACGGCCTCGACGCCGGGCGCCGCGATCATTTCGCCATGGACGCGCTGCCAGGCCGCGACAACCGCCGTAATGGATTCGTCGTTCATGAAGGGCAAGTCGGTATCGTGGCGTGGCGACTCGACGATCACCTGGTGCAGGCCGCGCCCGCCCGCCGCCCCGTATATTCCCTCGGTGCGGGATTCGGCCGGCGCGTCGGGCGATAGGGCGGGAAAGCGGTTCGGCAGGATGCGCGTAAGCCAGCCGGGCGGCGTTTGCGTCGGGCTTTCCGCCAGGATTTCGGTCAGCATTGCCTCGCTGCCCGGGCAGAAGGGGCAATTCGGATCATGGGCAGGCGTCGCGGCGTCATGCCCATGTTCCTTCAACTGCCGTGGCCGCGCACCGCGTTCGGGTGCAACGATAACCCATTCGCCACTCAGCCTGTCCTGCCGCAACTCGCTCATGCGGGGCTTATTCCGGCCGCGCCGCCACGGCCATGTAGTTCACGTCCAGATCCTTCGGCGCCAGCGACCATTTGTCCTTCAGCGGGTTGTAGGCGACACCGGTGATTTCGGTCATCTCCAGCCCGGCGCGGCGGAGCGGCGCGGCCAGTTCCGAGGGGCGGACGAACTTGTTCCAGTCATGGGTGCCGCGTGGCAGCCAGCCCATGACATATTCCGCGCCGACAATGGCCAG
>JAOUMF010000293.1 GCA_029881615.1 Alphaproteobacteria bacterium
GGTACCCAGACAATCAGGTTCAGCAGGATGCCGCGCAGGACGACGGCAATTCCCGACATCAGGGTGATGCCCTTGCCCGGCGTCAGATATTTCCCGTGCTGGCGCAGCCAGTCGAGCATATGGCCCTGGCCAGGCGAGCTTTTCCGACCCGAATCATGCCCGAAGGGGAAGTCACCGCTGTCGAGTCCAAAGTTGGCTTTCTCGTTGTGTTTGCTCAGAAACCAGGTCAGGGCGGAACCGATATATCCACCGCCCGAGACAGTGGACAGATAGTCCATCCGCTTCAGGATGTTCGCCCCCGCCAGCGCCTGCATCACGCCGAGAGCGAAGGACGCGGATCGGATGCCGCCTCCCGACAAGGCGAGGCCGGCGAGGCCGGCGTCCCCGGCGATATCATATGTCTTGCGGCGTTCCTGGATATAGCCCAGTTCCGCATCGAAGAGTGTCTTGTGCGCCTTGACGGCGGGGCCTTCGGCTATTTTGCCGGGCGCGGCCTTTTCGGAAATTCCCTGGCGTAACGCTTCCGTGCTGACCGGATCGATCAAATCGCGGGTATCTGTTTTGTCTTCCACAACAGCACCTCTTAAGCCTTGATGCCTTTCCGCGGCGTCGTTCAGCGCTTCGTAGCTGAAAAATTCCGTATCGAATTCAAGTGGAACGCCGGTCAGGGGAGTCGGAATAATAGTTGTGAGTCATGGAAAAAGCAACCTATGAGATTGTTTGTGCGGTCCCGACTCTCGGCCTGTTCCCTGCTTGAATCCTCTGTCTAAACCTTGCATCCTGACCTGCTGGCCAATTCAGGGAATGCAGGACAGTCGAGCGATGAAATGACTTTTCGAATGGCATGCGAGGCGATGGCGCCGTTTGCGCCGATGGTCAAGGTGAAGGGCGCGGTCGCGGCTGAAGGCCGTTTGGCGGTCAGTCGCTCTTCAGGTGGGCGCTTTACAACGGGGATGCGCGGTTGCGTTGATAATTTTATCGTTGGCGCCCGCTTGAACGGTGACCTGCGCCGCGGGGCAAGCTATGATCGGGTATCGATTCCACTCGGGACCAACTCATGGCCGACAACAAGACCTATACCGCCGCGCTGCTGATCATCGGCAACGAGATCCTGTCGGGGCGCACGACGGATGCGAACGTTCCCTATATCGCCGGGCGTCTGAACGCGTTGGGTATCCGGCTTTCCGAGGTGCGGGTGGTGCCCGATGTCGAGGCCGAGATCGTCGATGCGTTGAACGCGCTGCGCGCCCGCTATACCTATGTCTTCACGACCGGCGGGATCGGGCCGACCCATGACGACATCACCGCCGATTGCGTGGCCAAGGCCTTCGGCGTGGCGCTGGTGGAAGATGCCGAGGCGCGCCGAAGGCTGGAAGAACGCTATGCCGAGACCGGGATCGAGCTGAACGAGGCGCGGCTGCGCATGGCGCGCGCGCCGGTGGGCGCGGTATTGATCGATAATCCGGTATCGGCCGCGCCGGGCTTTCAGATCGAAAATGTATTCGTCATGGCCGGGGTGCCGAAGATCATGCAGGCGATGTTCGAAAGTCTGCGCGAGCGCCTGGTAGGCGGCGACCCGCTGATTTCGCGCTCCATCGCCAGCCGGCTGCCGGAAGGAATGATTGCCCAGGGGCTGGGCGAAATCCAGGCGCGGCACCAGGGCGTCGATATCGGTAGTTATCCTTCCTATTCAAGCGCCGGGTTCGGGGTGGCGGTGGTGTTGCGCCATACCGACCGGGCGGTTCTGAACGCGGCCGCCAGAGATGTAATCGCGCTGATTCGCGATATGGGCGGCGAACCCGCCGAGCAGGAGATGTGAATTCGCCGGGCGGGTTTCGGGGTACGACCTTTGCTGGTGCCACTCGAAAGTATTGGTGTTCCCGGTGGAAAAGTTAATGAATCATGTTTTATTCAATAAATGTTCTGTAAATTTTCTTAAATAATGATATACTATCGGGTCTTGATCACTGTTAGCGAGCCCGTTATGTCGAAAAAACTGCAGTTTGGTCCAAGCGCTATGATGGGCGGCACGGCCCGGCTGATCATGCTGGGCAGCATCGACGCCTGTCAGCCGCGCCGCAAGCGGTCGCGTGGCGGACTGGTGGCAAGTCTTTTCTGGTTGCTGTTGTTGACGAGCCTGGGCCTGATGGCCTGGATGATTCTCGACGGTTTCATGCGTGGTATCATACCGACCACGCTGATGTGATCCGTCTTTCCGGCAGCCGCCGATCTTATTGCCATCCAAAACAAACTATTCCATTTCGTGCAACAAGCGGTATTGTGCGCCGGCATGCCCGCTTGGCGAAATTGGTAGACGCAACGGACTTAAAATCCGTTTCTCGCAAGGGAGTGCCGGTTCAAGTCCGGCAGCGGGCACCATAATTATTTCAATGAGTTACCCGACGTTGTGCGCGGCGGCCAGAAGTTGTCGCCGGCCCGTCGTGTGTAATCTGTGTGTAATCGTGTCAGGATTTTTCAGCGTTTCGCGCCTTCGACAGGTCGACAAGGTTGTCACCTGACATGTTGTCTAGCGCCGCATCGATATGTTCGTCTGCGGGGTGTGTATAGCGCAGGATCATTTGGACGCTGCAATGTCCGGAGAACTTCTGGACCATCGCGGCTCGATCGACCTGGTGACCGACGAGGCCGGGCTTGCCACGGAAACGCGCAGCTTCGACCCCTGGGGCAAGACGCGCAACGCCGACTGGACAGCCGCGGCCATCGACCCGCCGCTGGCCGAGACCCCGCGCGGCTTCACCGACCACGAACATATCCAGACCGTCGGCCTGATCCACATGAACGGCCGCGTCCAGGACCCGGTGTTGGGAAGGTTCATCTCGCCCGACCCGTCGGACGCGCTGAACCCGGGGGTTGGGTTCAACCGGTATGCCTACGCGCTGAACAACCCGCTGTCGCTGGTCGATCCGGATGGGTTTGAGACCACGCCTGGCTCAGATGACAATGATTTTGACCCGAATGATGCACTCCATAATGAGGGTGGATCGCTTGCGCCGAGAGAATGGGATCCGGAAAGCCGGGGCCAGACCCGCGATGAATATGATTTTGATAGATCCGGCATAATAGAGCCGTTCGCCTTGGAGGATTGGGTAAGCGGGCCTTGGGGCGCCGTTAAAGGTTTGGTGAAGGCAGGTATTAAGCAGGTTGGCAGGGCTATAAAGGAGATCGACGATGCCGCCTTGGCTGCCGCCGAGGCGGCTGCCAAGAAGGCGGAAGTAGTCGTCGGTGAAAACATGGAAAGAGTCAACGAATACGCAAAAAGGATTAATGGCGAGACGATAGACGATTGGATGGCGCGAACTGGCAGGAAATGGGATGCCAACGTCAATAGGGAGTGGGTTGAAGAAATGAAGAAGGAAGGAAGGACGTTCCAAGATATCGGGCCGGATTTTGACCGCAGGATGAGAAACATGATTGATCCCGATACCGGCCGACCGCCGAGTTCGATTTACGGTTCCGAACGTCAGGCGTTGACGGACTATGGAGATTATGTACAACAATACGAGCGGACCGGAAAGTATTCAGGTGGTGTTCCCGGCTTCGACAATTAATAAACAACAGGCTGCTAGGGGAGGCCAGTATGGCTGAACGGATCAAGGACGTCTTCGTGTCAGAACTGACAAGGACTTTCGGGTTCTTGAATGACCATGGCTTTCGATTTCGCGAAGACGAGGTTGAAGATACGGTTTCGCTTGTGAGGGCAGCCTATCTGGGGCGTAATATAGCGTTCGTATTTGTATTGGATAAGCGCGAGGAAATGCTCGAATGTTACATTCACGGGGTAAAGGATGGACAATTGTTGAGGATGCCTACAGAGGGAGGGGGCTACAAATCCCTGTTCTTGTATCTTGTTAAGAACCACGGATTTCGAAGGTCGATCAAAGATTCCTTGCGCAGCGACCGCCCCATGCGGGAGAAAATCAGAGATATCTTGGAGGTTAATGCGGACCTGATAAAGTTATATGGCGAGGTTCTTCTTGCAGATAGGGCATAATGAGTTCCGAATAGCTCCGAGGACGGTCGTGACGGGGTCAGGCTGAGCTAACCCGTGTTTTCCGGACAGTTTAATTGAGCACCATTGCTCCTGCTTTCATAGTGACGGGGTCAGCAACTGTCTTGGCGGTCAAGCTGATTCAGGCATTCCGCGCCACTCCGCCCCATCCCGCATCATTGCGTTTAGCATGGTGAGCATTTTGCGCATGCAGGCGACGATGGCAACCTTTGGCTTTTTT
>JAOUMF010000294.1 GCA_029881615.1 Alphaproteobacteria bacterium
GATTTGCGCTATCGCGTCGAGTTGCTGGGAAGCGAAGGCGAAGCCGTCATTCTGATCGACGAGACCGACAATCTTATCGCGAGCCGTGCTGTCTGGAGACGCGCCGCCGCCAAGCTGGAGCGGCCCGCGGTCGAGACGATGCCCGACGGGCTAACGAGGAAAGATGGCGCCGGCCCGCCGCCGGCGGGTATGTCGCTTACCAACGAGGGCGGCCATAAACGGGTAACGATCCGGCGCGGCAAGCTGGAATATATCTTCGTTTCGGCCCTCGCGATTGGGCTCGCCGTTACCCTCGCGGTGAGCGAACCGTCCGAGGAGAGCGCCCTTTTCATAGTTCTGGCGGCCGGACTGCTGGGCTATGCCATCATCGGCGGCCTGTCCACGCGGTTTATCGAAATCGCGGGCGACGGCCTGACGGCGGGCCTGCGAACGCCGCTTGGCGAGTTCGCAAAGGTGGATATGCACCTGTCCGATATCGAAACGGTGCTGTGGGGAAAAGCCGAAAACCGCCCCGGCAACCACCGCTCGGCCTTCGTCTTGGCCAGCGCCCGCAAAATCAAAAGCTTCGACCGCCTGACCGAAGACCAGGCCAGGTGGCTGACCCGGTTCGTGCGCGAGGCGGTGGGGGATTAGGCGGCAGGTACGCTTCAGCCGACCATGACGCGTCATTTTCAAAATCGCGCCCACGCGGAACATCGACTATTCCATGATTTTCACCGGGATAATGACCGACCGGGACCGAAGGCGCTGGTTAACGCCGTGACGATCCCAAACTCAACCGTCTGAGTGCGGTGGTCGCCACTCCCCCAGCGCTGTATCCAATTTGCCGCCAAACGAAAAGTGCGCAAGTGGCCGCTCGGCGGAATGACGACCAGGAACGGCGTTCCCTTGCGCAAGACATCGTAACGCGCCAGCAACCGGCGCTCGGCCCGGCTGGCCGAACCCTCGACACCATCCATGACATCCCGCCGCCAATTTCGTTCGACAACATGATCCGCATAGTCTTCCAGGAGCCCGCCCTGTTCGAGATAGGGGACGCGCTGCAGCGACTCTGACCAGAGGAAATACACGAAACCCTGCGGCCGTCCGAAGGCCGCGCGCAGGTCCGCCGCTTCCTTCGCCGCCCCAAGGCCTAGCAGGTTACTGACCTGCCGAACCGGCGAGAAGATCAGCAACAGGAAGTTCGTGATGACAAGACGGTTCGCACGGGCGAACCATCCCAGCCGAACAGGACGACCTTCATCGGCCGCTTCGATCAGTTCGCGTTGCGCCTGCTCTGCGCCAAAGAGCAGAAGGCACAGAATAGCCAGGGCGGCGGGTATGGTCATTCCTGTTGCGGCAAGCACGGGCGGGACGGCCAGCGAATACAGAAACAGTGCGCGGTTGCCTATAATTACCGGATCGGAACCAACATTCGAGGAACAATCATCGAATTTGAACAGCCGTTTGGCCAACCGGCGCGGCAAGGGATTTTCGACGGACGCGCGCAGCATCAAGGCGCTCGTCAGAAGCATGGTAAGTACAAGCAGCCACCAGATTACCGAAACGAGGTTTTCGACCCAAGCGGGGTTCGAGCCGAAAGCTGTCCACAGCGGCACCGCCAATATCGCGATCCCGACAGCGATGAAAGTGAGTTCGAAGCGAACAATGGTCTCCCGGATCATCATTGCTGGTTCCACGCGTCGCTCCCAGGCGGTAGCGGCATGGAACAGACGCCCGAACAGGTGAATGGTCGCGATGACTGCGAGTACCCAATGCCCCGCGGAGAAAAGCGAGGCTGCCGCTGTCAAGAGGGCCGCCGCGCCACTCCAGAAGCGAATACGCTGCAGCGCATCTGGGTTGGGCCCTGGATGAGCGTCAAAACGATAGTGCCGGGATGCCCGGGCGAAGCCGGAAGCAAGCGCGAGTAGCGCTGTCCCCCACAGAAGAACAACCAGCAACGTCGTTTCCGGACCCTGCGGAGCCCAGGCCAGCCACAGTGCGCCCACAGCCAGCAGCGCAATCAGCAGTGTGTTGTCGATATCGAGACGAAAAATGGGACGCAGGATCGTTTTCAGCACGACTTCGCCTCCGTTGCCGACAGGCCCAACACCTCCATGATGACCGCCCGGATTTCCGTCTCCGCCTCGGCCAGTGCCGCGCCGCCGTCTCTCTTGCGGGCGCGGTAAGGCTCGCTCAGGCGAAAGACCTGCACCTTGCCGCAGGGCGGGACCAGGGCAATAAAGGGCAGGTCCCGGCGCATGTTGCCTATGCCGTTGACATGCAGCAACGCGCCTTCCGGCGCCTGTTCGAACGCCATCCAATTATAGCTGTTGCGTGCCTCCAGGACATGTTGCCGATAGCCCCGCGCGACGACGCGATCGCCCAGATCGGTCAACAGTCCGTCCGGCCCCAGGAAATGTTTTCGCTGATGCGGCTCCGAACACATGAAATACACGAAGCCGTCCGGCTTACCGAATTCTTCACGAAGCCGATAGGAAGCGGCTGCCCGCCGAATCCGCGCCTGCCGTATCCGCGCCTCCCGTTCTGTTTCGGGGGCCGGCTGCAGCGGATGAGTCCCGAAGATGCGGTCGTAGATCATGGCGGGAATCCCAAAGATAAGCCCTCCCGCGACAAACAGAACCATCCCGATAAACAGGAGTGGCAGACGGATGATAAGATCGACCGCGCGATCAAAAAGGCCGATTCGGGCGGTATCACCGTGCTTCTGGCGCCTTTCGCGAACTCCCATGGAGAGCAACATCAACTGCCCAATCAAGTACAGGCCCGCCAGCAGTGGATAGCCGGCAGACCATAGCCCCCAAACCACAACGAGCGAGCCCGCCCGCCACAGCCACATGACAACCGTCCGACCTGGTGTTCTCACAGGTTCCGGCGTGATGGCCCGTTCCGGCGGCGAATACAGCGCATCTTGTTGCCCACCACTCCGCAACGCCAGCGCCTGTTTACGTTTCCTCATTTCGGGATTGAGCATGAAAGCGACCGCTGCGAGACCAGCGCCAGAAATCATGACCAGGGACATGATCCAGAACGCCGTGACGATCATACTTTCCACCCAGGCGGCCGGCGCACCGAATGCGAGCCAGAGTGAACTCACGACAATCAGTATCTTCAGCGCCTCGGCAATGCCGCGGAATTCAAAAGAATCATCCAGCACTCCGTCCTTGGCCGCATCAGCCGATTTACGGGTACCTAACCATACGGCTATCCGCAAAAACAGTAAGAGTTCAATTGTCCCGGCAAGAGTCGTTTCGCCGGCCGCAAAAAGGGCCGCCGCCGCGATCGCCAGCAGCAACAGGCTTACCCAGGTGCACACGCTGGGAACACGGCGAAAATACTGCCAAGGAGCATTCGTTCCGCTCACGCCCCGAACGAAGCCGACGACGCTGGCGGTCACGGAGGCCGCAAGCCAGAACCACAGAACGGCAACAAGAACAGGGACCGCCGCCGAGGGCAATCCACCGAGAGCGAGTTGAAGGCAGACCGCTGCCATGGGAACAGTGAACGCAAACCGCCCCAGACAGCGCAGTCGGCGGCTTCTACCGTCGGATTCCCCCACTCCCGGCTCCGTCACGGTTTCCTCTCGAACATGCGCCGCACCAATTGGCCCTTCACCCATCCACAATCCCCCGGTTGCGATAGCGCCCACCCTTCGCTTCCATATGGGGTGATGATGGCGCGCCACCAACGGAATTTGGACGGCATTCAACCTATTCTGGATGACGACCGGGCGCGTTTTGTGAACTCTATTCCTCCTCGCGCGCTTTTTGCCGCTGTTCCTCGTAGCGGTCGCGGTAGCCTTCGGCGTCGCCATAGTCGATGAAGGTTCGGTGGCGATTGTTGGGTGGGCGGGCGCCGCGGGCATGTTTGATGGGGCACCAGTATTGCTCGGTGCGCGCCGCCACCTCACGGGCCAGGGCGATGACGCCAGTGGCATAACCGCAATAGACGCAGTTCAGCTTTTCCAGCCCGTTCAGATAATCGAGCTTCTGGCGGTCGATGACGATAAAGCGGCCGCGAAGCAGGACCGGAATTCCATAAACCCGAAAACAAACCTTCTGGTAAACGAACATGAATAGGTCGAGCAATGCCAGGGGCAAAATCAGGGAATAGATGAAAGGCGAGGTTACGGCCTCCAGAAAACCGGATTCACGCAAGAACTGAACGACACTGCGCCTTAATTCGCGATGGTGTGCGCGCAATTTTTCCTCGAAGATAATGCGCTTTCCAACAATCCTGTATTTGAA
>JAOUMF010000296.1 GCA_029881615.1 Alphaproteobacteria bacterium
TGGCGCCGACGCGGGTGCCGACCTGCGCGCCGATCACCCCGCCGATAATCAGGAACAGGCCCAGCAGAATATCCACGGTCTGGTTCTGATAGGCCTGCAGGAAGGTGACGTTGGCGGTGACGAAGACGATTTGAAACAGCGAGGTGCCGATTACCACCGATGTCGGCATGCCCAACACATAGATCATCGCCGGGACCATTACGAAGCCACCACCCACGCCCATGATCGCCGCCAGGATGCCGACAAAGGCGCCCACGGTCAGCGGCAGCAGGGCGCTGATATACAGTTTCGAGCGGCGGAAGCGCATTTTGAAGGGCAAGCCATGGAACCAGTGATGTTCGTGCAGCTTGCGCCGGGTTCCCGTGGGCGAGCGGGTCCTGCGGATCGCCTTGATGCTTTCGATCATCATCAACCCGCCGATGATGCCCAGAAAAAGCACATAAGCCAGCCGGATTACCATGTCGATCTGGCCCAAAGCGCTCAACAGCTTGAATAGCCAGACGCCGAAGGTGGAACCGATGATACCGCCAATCAGCAGCATGGTGCCCATTTTCAAGTCGACATTGCCGCGTTTGAAATGTGCCAGCGCGCCGGACACGGACGACGCGACGATCTGGTTGGCCTCGGTGCCGACCGCGACGGGCGCGGGGATGCCCATGAAAATCAACAGCGGCGTCATCAGGAAGCCGCCGCCCACGCCGAAGATGCCCGACATCATGCCCACTCCGGCGCCGAGGCCGAGCAATACGAAGATATTCACCGAAATTTCGGCAATGGGCAGATAAACATGCATCGCGCGAAGCAATACCCGCTGGTGTTTTAGTTGCGTCCGCAGAAACGACAACATCCGCTGACGTCGCCTCTCGGCACCATCACCGGTTCCCTATTGTTGCGTTTCCAACAAACTGGTGTGACGTAATGATCTCATTTCCAAGTTAATTCAAGCTTAAATAAGCATATCGTAATACGTTCCGGCGGTTCGGACGGGCGTGTAACATCGTCGCACCCCCTTTGGGCGTGGTTTTTACCGGCCGGAATCGTCGTTTTTCACTCGTCGACAAGCATCAGTTCTGGTTCCGGCAGCCCCAACAGTTCACGTGTTGTCTTGCCTTTGGCGATTTCCTCCAGCCATGCCCATTCGCGCGATTGTGCTTCCCTGGCCGCGGCCTGAACCGTTCTGACCTGGGCTAACGGTACAACGGCCACACCATCATCGTCGCCAATCACCAGGTCGCCTGGCGATACCGCGACCCCGCCACAGGAAATGGTGCCGTCGATGGTGCCGCCGAAACCCTTGTGCGGCCCGCGCGGCACAACGGCGCGGCAAAATACCGGGAAGCCCATCTCGCGAATTTCAGCAACGTCGCGCACCGCGCCGTCCAGCACGATGCCGGCGATGCCCTGCTTTTTCGCGGCATGCGTCATCACCTCGCCCCAGATGGCGACGTCCTCGACCCCCATGCCATTGACTACCAGGATTTCACCGGGCTGCACATGGGGGATCGCCGCATGGATGATGCCGTTATCGCCGGCCATGGCGTTGACGGTGCGTGCCTGACCGCGAATATGCGTGCCGGCGGCAATCGGCTTGATGGCAGCCGACATGATCTGCTCGCGGTTCATGGCATCGCCTACCTGGCTGGCGGCCAGTCCGGCGAACCCCTCCAGGAATTCCGAGGGCAGGGTTTCGTATTTCGCCTCATGCCGGCGTAGCGCCATTTGTTCTCTCCATTTGACAAATTATTTAATCGAATCAATGCCATTATGAAGCTGTTAACTGAGTCCGGCAACAATATTTCCGGCGTCATGGCGTCAAGGCGCCATGACGCCACAAAGGGGCGACCGTCAGCTATTGGCTTCCGGTCCAGCGGGGAGAGGTCAAGGGCTGGCAGCCGATGGCTGGCGGCCTTTCCATTTTACTCGGCGGCATCCTTGCCCAGCGTCTGGTCGCGCATCAGTTCGATGAATTCCGGCTTCAATTTGCCGATGCCTTCGCGGATAAACGTCGCGCGCATGCTAAAGGCATTGCCGCCATGGGCGGTAAATTTGCTGCGGGGGGTGGGGTGTGTGACGTCCGGCCAGTTGCCGGGCTGCGGCCCGGCGCCTTCGGCGACGATTGCCATGGGCTGGACCTCGTCCATCGCCGGCGGGTTGGTGACCACCATGGTCTCCCAGGATATTTCCAGCGGGATGTTGTTGGGGTCGAAGAAATAGATCGACCAGATGATGCCGTGGTCAACCGCGCCGTGAACCTTCACGCCGGCTGCTTCCAGCTTGTCCTTGAAGGCGAACAGTTCCTCAACCGAATCGACGGACATCGAAAGGTGATCGAAGCCCAGCGGCGCCGTCGTCCGTTCGCCATGGAACTTGTATTCCATGGGCGCGGCTTCCTGATATTCGAAGAAGGCGATCTGGTTGGTCTCGCCCAGCTTGAAGAAGTAATGGCGATAGCCGTCATGCCCGATTCCGGCCTCCAGAGGCAGCCCCAGAAGGTCGCGCCAGAAGCGGATGGTTTTCGTCAGGTCGTTGGTAATAAACGCCAGATGATTAACGCCGGTCAATCTCATCGCCCGATACTCCCTCTCTAAATCCGCATATGCAAGAATACACATAACGCGATGGCCGCGCTGTTCAACTTTTCGCGTATGCTTGAAACTTCGACATGAAAGCGGAGCAGTCGAAACTGCTCCGCTTCAAGGCTCCCCGACAATTCAAATCAAGGTATCGAATATTCAGTAGCACCATGTGCCGTCGGCCGGGTCGGCGCACATGAACACCGCCCCGCCACTGCTGGTTGTGGTGTGAGCCTTGGACCCGTATGCCGCGGTGCCGAAAGCGTGCGATGCCAGCGTCGCGGCGGTGAAACCGGCAAGGAACTGATGCGACGCCGTTGTCGGATGTAACGGATCCCAGAACACGAAACCGGTGGGATCGAGCGGATCGTCGAACGGGTAATTCGGTGTTCCACCGTCGCTCACCCGGCATGGCGAGAACGGATTCGGGATTGCCGTCTGGCCATCGCCCAGAACAAGAATGCAGGAATCCGTCGCGTTGGTGAAACCGAAACGCTCTGGATAGCCGACGATCTGGCTCATCGCCGCGAAGATGTCGATGACGACGATCTCGATGTTCAGTTGAACGCGTAACCGCGAGACGGCAGATGCCAGCAGGGCATTATGGACGGCTGACGCGGTGCCAAGCTGTCTCGCCTGGGCCGGATCGAGGAATGCCGCCAGGGGAACCCGGCTCAGGTCGGGCAGATTGAAGACCATGATGTGCCGTGCGCCGAGGGCGTTCAGACGTACAATCGCCTCCGCGATGTTTCCGACGACGGCATCGGGCGCGTTGTCCATCCCGTACAGGCCGCCGAACAGATAATCGTTGAAACCAATCCAGACCCCCACGAGATCGTTGCCATTAATCTGGCCCGCGAAATTGTCGATCTGCGTACGCAGACCGGTGGGAACTGGGGCTGCCGCGATACCCATCCGGGCGGGCTCACCATGGGAACCGCTCATTGCTCCGCCATAGGCGCGATTGTCCTGTATGTTGGCGACTCCCATATCCACCAGATAATTGGCCCAGACCGTGCCGTTCGTGAAGGCGCCCGTGGGATAGTAGATTGGAAATGTGGGGCTCATTTTGGGTCCGTAGTCGGCAAAAAAATTGCCATCGTCTGATGAGCTGTCGCCGAATACGTACAAGGTATCGAATGTTGCCTGGCCTTGGTTGGCCTGGGCAGGGCTGTTCGTCAGTCCGATGGCGATTGCCACAAGACTTCCAGATATTGCACTCAGCAAATGTTGGTAGCGCATGTTTGTCTCCTGTTCAGGTTTTCCGCCAGCCATGTAAGGCTAGCGAGTTCTCGGAATTGTTTTTCTTGTTATTTCGACGGTAGCATCGCGTCATGGAAATTCAATTATCAGTCGGTTTCCCTGACTGGCGGGACGCTGGAATTAATACCCGGCAAGTGGCTTGCTGGCGCGTCCGGGAATACCGTGCGACAGCTTGACTCCTGCCTTGTCCGACGGCGACAATCCATGCTGTGGAATTATGTTTCGAATGCAAGAAGAGGGGCGAACATGAAGGTATCGGATATCGTGGACATCAGCCGTGGCCTGGTGGGTACGATCACGGCCGGCACACCGGTTTCCGCGGTTGTCGCCCTGATGGCGGAAAAGCATGTTGGCGCGGTCGCCGTGGTTGACGAAAACGGGGCCATGGCTGGCATCGTTTCCGGGCGC
>JAOUMF010000295.1 GCA_029881615.1 Alphaproteobacteria bacterium
GTCGAGAACGCGACGGAACTGCTGCGTCATGCGGCGACCCTGATCGGGCATGAGGCCGAATGGGCCGAGCCCGCGCCGCTGCTGCGCGCCGGGATTTACTGGCCGGGACTGGCGCGGCCCTCGTTGGAGGATTTGCCGCATTCAGAAGGCCGACCCGTCGCCGCGATCACCTTCTACCGGGCCCTCGTTCAGGCCGGGAATCTGAAGGCTGTAGATGCACTGATCGAGGCGCTGGCGGCCCATGGCGTGGATGCATTGCCTGTCTACGCCGCCAGCCTGAAAGACCCGATCTGCGACGCGACGATCCGCGAACTCTTTGCGCGGGCAAAACCCGATATCATCCTGAATGCTACCGGCTTCGCGCTGTCGCAACCGGGCGCGGTGCGGACCGCGACGCCCTTCGACGAGGCCGACTGCCCGATATTGCAGGTGGTGTTTTCCGGCGGTAACGAGGGGGCCTGGCGCGAGGGCACGCGGGGCCTTTCGGCCCGCGACATCGCGATGAACGTGGCCCTGCCGGAAGTCGACGGGCGGATTCTGGCCCGCGCGGTTTCCTTCAAGGGCCGCGCCCGGCGCGACGACGCCACGCAGGCCGACGTGGTGGAATATGTGCCTGTGGCCGACCGTGCCGATTTCACCGCGGCGCTGGCCGCGAACTGGGCGTGTCTGCGGCGCACCCCGGCGGGCGGACGACGCGTGGCGCTGGTGCTGGCCAACTATCCCAACCGCGACGGGCGCATGGGCAATGGCGTTGGACTGGACACGCCGGCCGGGACGGTCAAGGTGCTGCGGGCGATGCAGGCCGCCGGATACCGGGTGGAGGAAATTCCCGCCGATGGCGATGCGCTGGTGGCTCGGCTGGCGGAAGGGCCGACCAACGCCGCCGTCAAGGGCCGCGAACTTCGCGAAACCCTGCCCTTCAACGAGTACCAGATATTCTTCGCCGGCCTGCCGAAGGCGGTGCGCGAGGCGGTGACGGAACGCTGGGGCGCGCCGGAGGGCGACCCCTTCTACCTGCCCGGCGAGACCGATTGCGGCGCCTTCGCCATCCCCGCCTTCCGCTGCGGGGCTGTTGCCGTCTGCCTGCAGCCGGCGCGCGGCTATAATATCGACCCGGTCGCCAGCTATCACGACCCGGCGCTGGTGCCGCCCCACAATTACCTGGCCTTCCACGCCTGGCTGCGCCACGAATATCGCGCCGACGCGGTCGTTCATATGGGCAAGCACGGCAATCTGGAATGGCTGCCGGGCAAGGCGCTGGCGCTGTCGGGCGACTGTTTCCCCGAGGCCGCGCTGGGGCCGCTGCCGAACCTGTACCCCTTCATCGTCAACGATCCGGGCGAGGGCACGCAGGCGAAGCGCCGCACGTCCGCCGTCATCATCGACCATCTGACGCCACCGCTGACCCGCGCCGAAAGCTATGGACCGCTCAGCGATCTGGAACAGCTTGTCGATGAGTATTACGAAGCCGCCGGCGTCGATCCGCGCCGCCTGAAACTGCTGGGTAAACAGATCGTCGAGCTGGCCCAGGGAATAGGGCTGGACAAGGACGCCGGCGTCGCGCCGAAGGCCAGCGAGGAAGATACGCTGTCGGCGCTGGATAATTATCTTTGCGAATTGAAGGAAATGCAGATCCGCGACGGGCTGCATATCTTCGGCGAATCGCCGGAAGGGGATCTGCTGACCGATCTGCTGGTGGCGCTGGTCCGCGTGCCGCGAAACAAGGGCGAAGGCGGCGATCAATCCCTCATCCGTGCAATTGCACGCGACTTTGAATTAAATGCTTTCGATCCGCTGGACTGCGTCATGGGCGATGCCTGGACCGGCCCCCGCCCTGCTGCGCTGGAAACCGCTGAAAACTGGCGCACACAAGGCGATACGGTGGAACGAATCGAGCTGTATGCGCGCCGTTTGGTGGCAGCCGACATTGATCCGCCGGGCCCGGCCAGCGCCGCCGTGCTGGACTGGATAAGGGCGGAACTGCACCCATCTGTTGCCGCCTGCGGCGCGGCGGAGATCGCCGGCCTTTTGACCGGGCTGGACGGGCGCTTCGTGGAGCCGGGTCCGTCGGGCGCGCCGACGCGCGGCCGCCCCGATGTGCTGCCCACGGGTCGCAATTTCTATTCGGTCGATACCCGCACCGTGCCGACGCCCGCCGCCTGGCTGCTGGGCTGGAAGTCGGCCCAGATGCTGGTGGAACGCCATGCGCAGGAACATGGCGGTTGGCCGAAGGCCATGGCGCTGTCGGCCTGGGGCACATCGAACATGCGCACCGGGGGCGACGACATCGCGCAGGCGCTGGCCTTGATGGGGGTGCGGCCGACCTGGGATTCGGCCTCGCGCCGGGTTACCGGGTTCGAAATCCTGCCGCTAAATATCCTCGACCGCCCGCGCGTGGATGTGACCCTGCGCATCTCCGGCTTCTTCCGCGATGCCTTTCCCGGCTTGATCGATCTGGTGGATTCGGCGGCCCGCGCCGTCGCCGCGCTGGACGAGCCCGAGGCGAAGAACCCCCTGGCCACCCGCGCCAGGGACGAGGCCGCGCGCCTTGCCGGCAGCGGGCTGGACGAGGCGGCGGCCATGCAGCGCGCGGCCACCCGCGTCTTCGGCTCCAAGCCCGGCGCCTATGGTGCGGGACTACAAGCCCTGATCGACGAGCGCGGCTGGGAGACCGACGCCGACCTTGCCCGCGCCTATGTGGCCTGGGGCGGCTATGCCTATGGCGCGGGGGCGGAGGGCGAGGCCGCGCACGGCCTGTTCGAGACCCGGCTGAAATCGGTCGAGGCGGTGGTGCATAACCAGGACAACCGCGAGCACGACCTGCTGGATTCCGACGATTATTACCAATTCGAGGGCGGCATGACGGCGGCCGTGCGGGTGCTGTCGGGCCAGCAGCCCACGGTCTGGCATAACGATCATTCCCGGCCGGAAACCCCGCGCATCCGCACGCTGGACGAAGAGATCGCCCGCGTGGTGCGCGCCCGCGTGGTCAACCCGAAATGGATCAAGGGCGTGATGCGCCACGGCTACAAGGGCGCCTTCGAGATGGCGGCGACCGTCGATTACCTGTTCGCCTTCGCCGCCACCGCGCGCTGCGTCGCCGACCATCATTTCGATGCGGTCTACGACGCCTATCTTGGCGACGAGGAAGTCCGCGATTTCATCGCCGACCATAACCCCGCCGCCCTGCGCGAAATAGCCGAACGCCTGATCGAAGCCCAGGACCGCGGATTATGGCGCCCGAAATCGAACAGCAGCCACGCGGAACTGACGGCGCTGGCCGCGTCCGGATAACCGCAGCGACAAAGAAAATTCAGGGCTCCTCCCCACTATCTTGCCTGCATCAAGATCGCAGGAAGGGGGATAGAATAGTTTAGCGGCCTCAGACCGAGGTTCTCTCCGCTCCCTATCTCCCCCATCCCAATATCCCCCTTGGTACGATTTGAGAGTTCGCAAGATGACCGGGAGGACACTCCCCGGGACAATTGCCGCGCGCATCGGGTGTTGCTATGCTCTCGTCAACCAAACAAACAAGCAAACAGGGAGTCCGTTATGCGCACGCTATTGATTGCCGTCGTCCTGGCCGCGGTTGCCGCGGGGGGCGTGGTTTTGATGCTGCAGCCATGGGGCGGGGGGCAGCGCGACGATCTGGTCCTCGGCATGTCGCTGGAGCCGCCGCATCTGGACCCCACCGCCGGGGCCGCCGCCGCCATCGACGAGGTGGTCTATGCCAACCTGTTCGAGGGGCTGACCCGCATCGACGAAAACGGCGCGGTGCAAAAGGGCCTGGCCGAAAGCTGGACGATTTCCGACGATGGGCTGACCTACAGCTTCAAACTGCGCGCCGGCGTGACATTCCATGACGGCAGCGCGATGGATTCCGCCGACGTCAAATTCTCGCTCGACCGGGCCCGCGCCGAAGACTCCGTCAACGCCCAGAAGGCCCTGTTCGAAGCCATCGCATCGGTGGAAACGCCGGATGCGCAAACGGTGGTCGTCAAGCTCAGCCGCCCCGAGGGCCTGTTCCTGTGGAATATGGGCTGGGGCGACGCCATCATCGTGGCCCCCGAAACGGCCGACACCAACAAGACCGCCCCCGTCGGCACCGGCCCCTTCAAATTCGCCGCCTGGAAGAAGGCCGACAGCGTGCGGCTGCAAGCCTGGGACGGCTATTGGGGCACGAAACCGGCGCTTAAATCTGTCACCTTCAAGTTCGTCTCCGACCCCTCGGCCCAGGTGGCCGG
>JAOUMF010000297.1 GCA_029881615.1 Alphaproteobacteria bacterium
CGAGGTGCCGCTGGTCCAGCCGGCCCCGCCGACGATCATCAGCGGGCGCTCGGCCGCCGCCAGCATATCGCGCAGCGCCGTCATATCGGGCTGTCCGGGATAACCGAGCGTGGGCGGCGCCGGCGGCACATCACTGACCGCGACCATATCGCGCAACATATCCTCGGGAAGGGCCAGCACGACCGGGCCCGGGCGGCCCGAGCTCGCGGTATGGAAGGCCCGGTTCACATATTCGGGAATTCGCGCCGCATCCTCGATCTGCGCCACCCATTTGGCGACCGACCCGTACATGGCGCGATAGTCGATTTCCTGGAAGGCCTCGCGGTCGACCTGGTCGCGTGCCACCTGGCCGATAAACAGAATCATCGGCGTCGAATCCTGCATCGCGGCATGAACGCCGATACTGGCATTGGTCGCGCCCGGCCCGCGCGTAACGAAACAGATTCCCACGCGTCCGGTCAGCTTGGCCCAGGCCTCGGCCATATAGGCCGCCCCGCCCTCCTGCCGGCAAATGGTGAATTCAATCTTGTTCCGCGCGTTATAGAAGGCGTCCAGAGCCGCGAGATAGCTTTCGCCCGGCACCCCGAAAACCCGGTCCACCTGATGCGCCGCCAGGGCGTCGACCAGGATCTGCCCGCCGCTGCGTTTGGATGTTTCACTTTCGGCCATGGCCAGAATCTCCGCAATCGTTAATCGTTATTTTGCCTGTTATCGCTCTGTGGCCGCGGCGCAGACGCCGCGCGCCATCATATCCTCAACCGCTTCCGCGTCACGGCCCAGCACCTCGCACAATATTTCAACCGTATGCTGTCCCAAAAGCGGCGGTGCAAGAGCGTATTCCACCGGTGTTTCGGAAAAACGCATCGGACTGCCGGTCAACGGCACCTTGCCGGCCAGCGGGTGGTCCAGTTCGACTCGCATGCCGCGATGCTGCACATGGGGGTCGGCGAAGACCTGGTCCAACCGGTTGACCGCGCCGCAAGGCACATGGGCGGATTCCAGGGCCGCCAGCCAATCGCCGCTGGTCCGCTTGCCGGTGATCTCGACGATGATCGCCATCAGCTCGTCGCGATGGGCGACCCGGGACGCGTTGGTGGCGTACCGCGCGTCGGCGGCCAGTTCCGGCCTGCCGGCCAACCGGCAGAATTCCGTAAACTGCCGGTCGTTGCCCACCGCCAGAATGATATGGCCATCGGCGGTCGGCACCACCTGATAGGGCACGATATTGGTGTGGGCATTGCCCATCAGGCCCGGCGGATTGCCGGACACATGATAATTCGAGGCCTGGTTGGCCAGCAGCGCGATCTGGCAATCCAGCAAGGCCATGTCGATATGCTGGCCCACGCCGGTCTTTTCACGATGCAGCAGGGCCGCGGTGATCGCCACGCCCGCATACATGCCGGTGAACAGGTCGGATATCGCGACACCGGCCTTGGTCGGCGTGCCGCCGGGCTCGCCATTGATGCTCATGAAACCGCCCAGCCCCTGGATGATGAAATCATAGCCGGCCCGGTTGGCATAAGGCCCGTCCTGCCCGAAACCGGTGATCGAGCAATAGACCAGGCCAGGATTGACGGCCTTCAGGCTGTCGTAATCCAACCCGTATTTGGCCAGCCCGCCGACCTTGTAATTTTCCAGCAGCACATCGGATTTCGCGGCCAGATCGCGCACGATCTGGCTGCCTTCGGGCGAGGCAATATCCAGCGCGATTGATTTCTTGCCCCGATTGGCCGACAGGAAATAGGCCGACTCGGTGGTCTCCCCGCCCTCTTCGTCGCGCAGCCAGGGCGGGCCCCAGGCGCGGGTTTCGTCTCCACCGCCCGGCCGTTCCACCTTGATCACCTCGGCGCCCAGATCGGCCAGGGTCTGTCCCACCCAGGGCGCGGCCAGCACCCGGCTGAGATCGAGAACTCGGTAATTGGAAAGCGGCCCCGCCATCGCCATATGCCCCAAACAATCGGTAAACAATGCGCGAGAGACTAGCCGCGCCCCGCCGGCCGCGCCAGCCCTCTTTTGACGGCATTCGCATCAGACTTCAGATGGCATTCGCATGAGACTTGCCCGACGGCAATACCGACGCTATCTTGCGCCGCATTCGCGCTTATGGGCCGGCTTAGCTCAGTTGGTAGAGCATCTGATTTGTAATCAGAGGGTCGCGGGTTCAAATCCTGCAGCCGGCACCAATCTTTTCAAAGACTTAGCGTATTTCCGCGAGATCTTTTTTCGTTCCGGGTAACATCTCGGGTAACAACAGCGAAAAAGAAAATTTCCTCTCCGGCATTGCCAGAATCGCGACTGATCCGGGCGAACGGCGTTCGCCTGGCTCTCACATTACCCCGGCGACGAGCCACCGCGCCGGCGGAACCTGGCGCTCGCATAGCCGCCGCCGGTGAGCTGCAGCGTCGGGTCACAGGTGAAGTTCCGCACCCCGCCATTGTCGGCGATGGAGGCGATCTTGCCGTCAACGTCGAAGCCGTAAGTCAGCGGCAACAGCGCCGCCCCGCCCTGGGTGGTGTCGATGCGGCTGGGCCGCTCCGCCAAGGTAAGGCGGAAAGAGGTTATCTATTTGTTTTAACTTAGAAAACGGCGTCTAATTAGGTACTGTGTCCCTGGAATTCGTGTCCCTGGAATTCGGAACGAATAATACAGTAATACAGGCCCGACCCCGATATGACCCCGATACACCGAACTCGTCATTTATCTATTCTTCGTTGGTATCCTGTCCTCGGAGTTTCTCAAACGTCGCGTCAAGGTGCGGAAAGAAAAGCCCTAAGTACGAAAAACACGCGATTAGTAATAAAATGGTAGAAATATTAGAGATATCTTGAGGGGATGCTGACAAAAAATGCGTCAGATATAATATTTCGTCTGCAACGGTTTTTCCGATTGTGATGATAATTATTGAACCGAAAATCTTAGTAATACTGACTGATCGAAGCGCCAATTTTTCTTCACGTCTTTCGAAAAAATAATTTCTCCACAACATTAGACTCGATGAATATATTATCGCAAACAATACGGTTATGATGATATCCTTTGAAATTCTGTTGCCAATGCTAGGAAACATTTCGTAGGCATATCTCCATGTTGCAACAGAAATAACAGAAATTATCGAACTTAAAGCGCCCCATAAAAAACCATATGCAGTAAAATAAGTATTGTATCTGACTTTCACGCGCATACTTTTCACCATATATCGCACCATTCGCAACATCTGCCAATATTTTTCAGAAATACGTTCATAGTAACATTCTGTATTTTATTGAAAGAAATATCTACCAAGCTTGTATCGCTCTTACAGTAATTAAACGGCCTTAGGTGTCGTTTTGCAGTTTAGTTATATCGCTTTCGCACATCTACCATTATCGCAATATTGCCCTACTATTATTCATGGTTGCTGAGGGTCTATCGGGTCAGGGACTCCACTGCCAACGCAAATTTCTGTCCCGGCGAGATCCGCAACAACCGAGATATAAATACCAAACAGCCCCGCTCCAACGCCGCCCATGCCTCCTACAGTAGCGTATGCAAATGCCAGCCCGCCTAGGGCGCCTGCAGCTGCTGCGAAGCCAGCACTACACATATCCAGTTCCGAAAGCTTTTTCCCCTCATAGCGAAGTTGCCTAAAGATATTATTACCCGCAACCGCCACAGCACCTGCCACGGTTACTATGGTATGGACCTGCATAGCCGTGAGCTGACCCGTCGGATCGGTCAATATTACAGTGTTGTTGTAAACATACCGGTACAGGTTCAAATCCCCCGCCTCGAACCCTATCGGATCCTCGCTGATGAACCTTCCGATCTCCGGATCGTAATACCGGGCCCGGTAGAACATCAGGCCGCTCTCGGCGTCGCGTTCCCTTGCCGTAAATCCGAACGGGTTGGCGACGGTTTCGTAGCTTGTGGCCTCCCAATTGCCGAAGGCATCGTAGTCATAGCGGTTGGCGACGGCGCCCGCCGCGTCCGTCACCAGGCGCACGCTGCCGAGATGGTCCACGCCGTAGAAATAGCTCTGCCCGCCGCGGGTCATGGCCAGGGGCTGGTCGATTTCCTCTCCATGGGCATAGCGCGCCTGCAGCACGTTCGCTCCGTCATATTCCAGGAGAATGGCGTCGCCATCGTACACGTATCGGGTTAACGCGCCATTGACGTCCTTCTCGATCCGCCGGCCTTGCGCGTCGTAGCGGTAGGCGGAATATGTCCCGTCCGCATTGTCGATGCGCACCAGGCGGTTCAGCAC
>JAOUMF010000298.1 GCA_029881615.1 Alphaproteobacteria bacterium
TTCAAATCGCCGCGCGCCAGGGCAGGCTTCAGCATGTTCGAGGCATCCATCGCGCCTTCCGCCGCGCCGGCCCCGACCAACGTATGCAGTTCGTCAATAAAGACAATGATGTCGCCCTCGGCCGCGGCGATTTCCTGCAGCACCGCCTTCAGCCGTTCCTCGAATTCGCCGCGGAACTTGGCGCCGGCCACCATGGCGCCAAGATCCAGCGCCATCAGCTTCTTGTCGCGCAGGCTTTCGGGCACATCGCCATTGACGATGCGCAGCGCCAGCCCCTCAATGATGGCGGTCTTGCCAACGCCGGGCTCGCCGATCAAAACCGGATTGTTCTTGGTGCGGCGCGACAGCACCTGCATGGTGCGGCGGATTTCTTCATCACGGCCGATCACCGGGTCCAGCTTGCCCTCGCGGGCGGCTTCGGTAAGGTCGCGGGCATATTTCTTCAGCGCATCGTAGCTGTTTTCGGCGGTTGCGCTGTCGGCGGTTCGGCCTTTACGCACCGCCTCTATGGCGCCGTTGAGGGACTGCGGGTTGACGCCAGCCGCCTGCAAGGCCGACGACGCAGGGGTCCCCTGTGCCAACGCCAGCGCCAGCAGCAGACGTTCGGCGGTGACATAGCTGTCGCCCGCCTTCTCGGCGACCTTTTCAGCCTGTTCGAATAATTTCGCGGTCTCCGGCGCCAGATAAACCTGGCCGGCGCCCGAACCCTCGACCTTCGGCTGTTTGGCCAATGCCATCCCGGTTTCGCGCAGCGCCATTATCGGATCGCCACCCGCGGCGCGGATCAGGCCGGCCGCCAGGCCTTCCTTGTCGTCCAGCAATATTTTCAGGATATGTTCCGGCGTCAGCCGCTGATGCCCTTCGCGAAGGGCCAGATTCTGCGCGGCCTGAATGAAACCGCGAGACCTTTCGGTGTATTTCTCGAAATCCATGTCGCTCCCGTTCCTGTTGGCGCCCCCTCCATGAGGCGAGCGGTCAAGATTGAGCCAATATCAAGGACCCTCCCACGAGGCGTCCGGACTCCATATGGCAATCCAGTTGCGGTGTCTCAAGTCCATTTTCTCATACATTAACCATTTGAACAGAAGTTTTCATGCTATATTATGTTGCAGTGCAGCATACTTGACGCCGCCAACCGAGGCCCACAAACGCATGAGCGATAACAATACAATTGGCCAGCATCTGGCGGGTCGGCCTGGCAAGGCAATCTCGCGGCGTGGCGCGGGGGAGAATCCCCGACTGGCGCTTGCATTGCAGGGCGGCGGCGCACATGGCGCCTTCACATGGGGCGTGCTGGACACCCTTATAGAACATGGCGTTTCTTTCGAGGCGATCAGCGGGGCCAGCGCGGGATCCTTCAACGCGGTCTTCCTGGTCCATGGCTGGCTTGAAGACGGCCCCGACGGGGCGCGCGCGGCGCTGGCGACGCTGTGGAAGCGGATCGGCGCGAAGGCGGCCTTCAGCCCGCTGCAATCCAACCTGATGGACCAGTTGACCAGCGGCTGGAACATGGACGGCAACTCCCGCCATATGGGCCTGGACCTGTTCACCCGGCTTCTGTCGCCCTACCAGTTCAACCCCCTGGACATGAACCCGCTACGCGACCTTCTGGTCGACCAAATCGATTTCGAACGGCTGCAGAAAAGCCGGCAAATCAACCTGTTCCTGGCAGCCACGGACGTCGAAAACGGCCATTTGAAACTGTTCACCAACAGGGAAATCACGGCCGAGGCGGTGCTGGCCTCCGCCACGCTTCCCTGGCTTCATCACGCTGTAAAAATTAACGGACGCCACTACTGGGACGGAGGCTTTACCGCCAACCCCCCGATCCTGCCGCTACTGGAAAGAAGCGAGGCCCAGGATGTCCTGCTGGTCAGGCTGGATTGTGGAACGTCGGATGGCCCACCCGTGACCGCGCGGGCCATCCAGGCACGCCTGAACCAGATCATGTTCACCGCACCGCTTAACCACGATCTGGACCAGTTCGCCGACCTGCAGCGCATGGCCCGCGAAGGCTTGCTGGGTGGGCCGCTGGGCCAAAGACTGGCCGAAGCGCGCCTGCATATGATCGAGGGCGGAGACGATTTGCGCGCGTTCGGACAAGCCAGTAAGCTGAATGCGCAACGGGGATTTCTGCAAGAGCTTCACGATCTCGGCCGCGACCGCGCCGAAAGCTGGCTCAACAGCGGGATCGATACGACTACGAAATAGCATGGCAATCAGGCCACCAGGGAAACGTCATGACGGTAACGATAGATGAAATCCGCCACTATCCTGTAAAGGGACTGAACGGGATGACGCTGGATACGGCCATGCTGTCGGCTGGCGAAGGGCTGCCCGACGACCGCCGCTTCGCACTGGCCCATGCGGCCAGCCAATTCGACCGCACCAATCCGGACTGGCTGCCCAAACGAAATTTCCTGCAATTGATGCGTGACGAGCGGCTGGCCCAACTGGATGCCCGGTTCGATTCCGATGCCGATGCCGGTATTCTGACCCTGTTCCGCGATGGCAGGCAGGTTGCAAGAGGCGACATTACCCAGCCCCTGGGCCGCGCCCTGATCGAACAATTTCTGCAAGCCTTCATCCCGCCGGGGCCGCGCGGCAATCCGCATATCGTCGAGGCGCCGGGCCGAATGTTGAGCGACGTTTCGGACAAGTATGTCTCGATCGTGAATCTGGCGAGCGTGAAGGATATCGAGCGGGTAGCCCGCGCACCGGTAGACCCGCGCCGTTTTCGCGCCAACCTGCATCTCGACGGCCTGCCGGCCTGGGTGGAAATGTCTTGGCCGGGCAAGGAAATCGCAATCGGCGAAGCGCGGCTGGAGGTGGTGGAAATCACCGGACGCTGCGCCGCGACCGAAGTCGATCCCGACACCGGTAGCCGGGATCTTCATATGCTGAAGATTCTGCAACAGGGGTTCGGCCACACCCAATGCGGTGTGTACGCCAGGGTCGTCGCCGGTGGGAAAATTGAAAAGGGCGACACCGTCACGGTGCCGCCCTTCTGAACCAGATCTGCCTTGAGCCGGCTATTCTTTCGGCTGGGAGGGGGTAACTTCATCACCGCCCGACGGGGCGCGCGGGGTACGGGCACGCGGCGTGCGAGGCCCCCGGGGCGTACGTGGCGCGCGCGGTTTCTTCGGCGCCGGCGCGGCCGCTTCCGATGAAGCATCTTCGCCATTGGGGAACTCGACGATCGGCTGTTCGCTGCCCTCGCCGACATCCGGCGTCGCGGCGGCATTTCCCGGCGGCGGCGTAATCACCTCGACCACCGCATCATCAGCGGTATCGATATCGGTATCGCCATCGCCGTCGCCCGTGAACTGGCCGTCCTGAACCGCCCGCTCGGCGCGCTGTATATTGGCACGCCCCTCGCCGTCGGCATTGATGATGCGAAAATAATGTTCGGCATGTTGCTGAAAATTCTCGGCGGCAATCCTGTCACCGGCGGAGGCTGCATCGGCGGCCATGGCGAGATACTTCTCGTGCACCTGATTTGCGCTACCGCGAATTCGAACACTGGGCCCGTTACTGTCAAATGTCTGGTGACGGGTTGGGACGTTGTTACGCCGTCCGGAACTGCGTCCACGTGAACGCTTCGGATTCTGACCTTGCCTCATAGCACCTTCACATTGGAAAATCTTGTTACCATGGATGCGGAATACCGCACCTCATGCCCTATCCCGACAGACCGACATCCTGTGCCCTGCGCCGTGGCGCCAGGCCATTATCATCATGTTCGGGAGCCCGGTAGCACAATCTCACCAAGAGCTTTACGCTACGGTCCGGACATTAGACCCTCACCCCGTGCTTTCCAACCCTTTTTTGGATGGAATTAGGTCAATTTATCCCTTGCCAAGAACCAGGCATCGGTCAAGCCCCGCCAGGTCCCGCCTAAAGCCTTGAGACGTCAAGCCTTCCGCCGACATCAGCCCTTCCACGGCCGCGCCCTGTCCAAGCCCGAATTCCAGCACCGCGACACCGCCAGAGCGCAAAAGACGGAAGATATCGGGCCCGAGTCGCCGGTAGGCGTCGAGCCCGTCCGCGCCGCCATCCAGCGCGCGGCGAGGTTCGAAACCAGCGACTTCGGGCTGTAGCCCCGCGATCTCGCTGGCCGGAATGTAGGGCGGGTTACTGACAACCAGGTCAAACGGCCCGGCCAGCGCCGCGCCCCAGTCGCCGATCGAAAACAGGGATCGGCCATCCAACCCCAGCCGCGCCGCATTGACGGGCAA
>JAOUMF010000299.1 GCA_029881615.1 Alphaproteobacteria bacterium
GAATTCGAGGCGTACCGAGAACATCTTTTCCACCTGTTTCACCGCTTCCGCGGTGGCCAGCAAGATGACCCGATCCTGGCCTTCGATTACAGTAGTGCCGCGCGGAATGATAACCTCGCCATCGCGCACGATTGCTCCCAATATAACCCCGTCCGGCAAATCCACTTCTTTCAGGGGAGTGCCGACAAATGGCGAAGTTTCAAGAGCTTCAGCTTCTATGATCTCGGCGAACCCGTCCCCCAGCGAATGAACCGAACGAATACGCCCGCGTCTGACATGTTGCAGGATAGTCGATACCGTGATAGCGCGCGGGCTGACCACTACGTCAATGCCCAGATTGGTGATCAACGGTCCATAGGATGGTTTGTTAATCAGGGTAACCGCGTGCCCGACCCCACTACGCTTGGCCAACAGCGCCGCCAGAATATTCGTTTCATCATCGTTCGAGACCGCAACGATGGTCTCGGCGGTGGAAACGTTGGCCTCTTCCAGAATATCGGCTTCCAGCGCGTCGCCCAGGATGATGGTGGCGCCGGGCAGTGCCTGGGCGACCTTGCGGGCCCGGTCCCGGTCGCATTCGATGATCTTGGCCGAAATGCCCCGCTTGCCTTCCATCAGCTCGCGCGCAAGGTTGAGCCCGATATTGCCGCCGCCCACGATAACCACCCGACGGGCCGATTTTTCGCCATGCCCGAACGCCGCCATAGCGCGCGGAACATGGGTCGCATCGACCACGAAATATACCTCGTCACCGGGCAACATCTGGTCGTTCGAGGTTGGCACCGTCGGCACGCCGTCCCGCAATATCCCGACGATGATGATATTGAGGTCTGGAAAAAGCGTGGTGAGCTGCCGTAGCGGGGTATAGACGATCGGGCAACGTTCGGTGCAGCGCACGCCGATTACGCGAACCTTATCGTCAGCCAGCGGAATCATATCGAAGGCGCCCGATACGCTCATCCGGCGACTGATGGCCCGCGCCACTTCCAATTCCGGCGAAATGATCACGTCGATCGGCAGATGATCGCGGCTGAACAGGTCGGCCCACATCGGATTCAGGTAACTCTGCTGGCGCACGCGCGCAATCTTGGTCGGCACATTGAACAATGAATGGGCGATCTGGCAGGCGACCATATTGACTTCGTCGGCGTAGGTTACCGCGATCAGCATATCGGCATCCGCGGCGCCGGCCTGCTCCAGCACATCGGGATGCGACGCATGGCCGACGAAGGCCTGTACGTCGAGCAAATCATTGACCTTACCGATCAATTCCGCCGACTGGTCGATTACCGTTACATCGTTGTTTTCTATCGCCAGATATCGAGCAATGTTAAACCCGACCTGTCCGGCGCCACAGACAATGACTTTCATTCAATCCGTTTCCCGGTGGGCCGCCGTCAGGCGTCCATCCGCTGGGTTTTATCGTTCAAACCGACACCCAGCATCTTCAGCTTGCGATGCAGGGCCGCACGATCCATGCCGACAAATTCGGCGGTGCGGCTGATATTGCCGCCAAAACGCCTGACATGGAACAGCAGATATTCCTTTTCGAATGCTTCTCTGGCTTCCCGAAGCGGCTGATTCATCACCTCCAGTTCCGCTTCCCAACGCGCGGCCTTGCTTCCGCCGCCGATCGCCAGGGCAACCGAGTGTGAATCGATCAATCGGCTGGGATCGGCCGGCGCCGTCAACAGCAAACGTTCTATAACATTACACAGTTCCGAAACATTACCTGGCCAGTTATAGGCTTCCAGAGTCGATAATGCCTCGGGCGAAAGGCCGCGGGCCTGCTGGCCCTTGTCACCGGCGATGCGCGCCATCAGGTAGCGGGTCAACGCCGACATATCTTTCAATCGACTATGCAACGGCGGCACCTCTACAGGCACCACATTGAGCCTATGGAAAAGTTCCTCGTTAAAATTTCCAGCCGCCACCTCGCCTTTCAGATCCAGGCGGGTCGTTGCAATAACGCGCACATCAACATCGATCAGTTTGGAACCGCCCAGTCGGCGAAAGGAATTACCCTGCAATATCCCAACAATCTTCTCCTGAATGCCGGGTGACAGGCTGCCCACCTCATCCAGAACCAGCGTTCCACCATGGCTGCGCTCGAATATTCCGACGGCACGCGGACGCCCCTTCACCGGGTCCGCACCGAACAGTACCGCCTCGCCACCATCCGTTTCGAGTGTCGCGCAATTGAGGGTGATAAAGCGTCGTTTCACCCTGTCCGATCCACGATGAATGGCGCGCGCCACAAGGCTTTTGCCGGAACCGGGCGGGCCACTGATCAGCACTCGGCCCTCGAACTCGGAAAGTTGATCCACTTGGCGGCGCAGATGCACCATCACCTGGGATGTGCCGATGATGTCTTCACTTTGCGGGCCGGCCCGCTTCTTCAGTTCCCTGACTTCCTCCTGAAGGTACTGTTCTCTCAGCGCCCGTTCCACATTATGCAGCAGGACGTCGGTCTTGAACGGCTTGGTGATGAAATCATAAGCCCCCATCTTGGTCGCCGACACGGCCATATCAAAGGTCGCGTGCCCACTGATCATCACCACTTGCTGGTCCGGATAGTCACGCCTGATGATTTCCAGCGTCTCCAATCCGTCCATTTCGCTGACACCCAGCCAAACATCCAGAATAACCAGCGCCGGTTGGCGGCCTGCCATGGCTTCCAGCGCTTCCGAACTATTCGCCGCCTGCCGGGTCATGTATCCGCAATCTTCAAGTATGCCGCTGATCTGGGTGCGGATATCCAACTCGTCATCGACGATCAGAATGTCATGAGCCATGGGATACCGGTACTTCCATATTCATGGTTTGACGTCGCCGCTCATCCGCAGCCCCGGCATCGCGGGAGATTTCCGCGCGTATCAATGCGCCACCGCCCTCGGCATCGCCCAGAATCAGGCATCCACCGTGGTCCTCGAGGATTTTCCGGGCAATAGCCAATCCCAATCCGGTGCCTTTCTTTCGCGTTGTGACGTAAGGCTCGACAAGTTTGTCGCGTCCTTCAAGCGGCAGTCCGGGGCCATTGTCCTCGACCTCGATAACAGCGCGCCCCTCGTTTTCCCGCAGACGCAATATAACCCTTGGCGTTCCTTCCCGGGCATCGCGCCGCTCCATTGATTCGGCTGCGTTCTGCACAAGATTCGTTACCACCTGCCCCATCTGACGACCGTCGCAGGTGGCGTAAAGCGGCTCTTCCGGCATAACGGCGATGAAATCGATATCGGGATAAGCGTTACGTTGCAAGAACATAACCTGACGGCACAGTTCATTAAGGTTATCGAGACGAAGCACCGGCGCCGGCATACGGGCAAAATTGGAAAATTCCTCGATCATGCGGCCGATATCGTCAACCTGACGAACAATTGTATCGGTGCAGACCACGAAAGTTTCCTTGTCGCTCTTGATTTCCTTAAGGTATTTTCGCTTCAATCTTTCCGCTGACAGCTGAATCGGGGTCAAGGGATTGCGAATTTCATGAGCAATCCGCCTGGCGACATCGGCCCAGGCCCCTTTCCATTGCGCATCGAGCAACACCGATACATCGTCGAACGTGACTACATAGCCGACGGTCTTGCCCTTCAACTCCTCCACAGCCACGGCCACCATTAGCGTTCGAACCTCGTTATTGCGGGTAATCTTTACCTGCGCCTCGATCGGTTTCGAGCGGCGTTTCCGTGCCTCAGCCAGTAAAGCGCCGATTTCCGGGGTTATTGCGCTCAGCGGCTTCCCCACCATATCTTCCGTCTCCAACCCCAGCAAGCGCGCGGCTGACAGATTTGGCAGAGTGATATTTCCCTTGCGGTCGAGCCCGATAACACCGGCCGATACGCCGGACAGCACCATTTCGGTAAAGCGTCGGCGTTCATCCAGCTGCTGATTGGTCTGAACCAGTTCGCGACGCTGGTCGGATAGCTGATGTGTCATCCGGTTAAAGGCACGGCTGAGAATGCCGATCTCATCGTCGGGCGGCAATTCACGCACGCGGGCAGACAAATCGCCTTCGCGAACTTTTTCCACGGCGCCGATCAACTCGCCAACCGGACGCGACAGATCGGTCGCCACGTTCAAACCCAGCCAGACCGCGGCCGTCATCATCAGCAACGCCACCAGCAGGAACATCAGCGTCACAAAGATAATGATCTCCTGACTGGAATCCTTGAGAGTCTGAAATTCGTCAACGGCCTCGCCAGTCTGTTGCGTGTAGCTTAGCACC
>JAOUMF010000300.1 GCA_029881615.1 Alphaproteobacteria bacterium
CACGCCCAGCGTCGCGAACAGCGCCGCCAGCAGGACCACCGCGTCCGGCCGCTTCTCGGTGCGGAAGACGACGATGGACAGGAAGGCCGCGACGAACACTTCCAGCGACGAGACCATGACGACGGTTGAAATGCTTTCCACCGCCAGCGCCGCGAAGAAGAGGATCTGGCCAAAGGAAATCAATATGCCGGCCGCCACCATCCAGCGATCGACGCCGGTGAAGACGGCGCCGAAATCGCTTCGTTGGCGCGGGACGAACAAGGCGATCAGCATGAAGAAAGCCAGCGCGGCCAAGGCGCTGATCATGGTGCCGAAGGCCGGCGCGGCAATCGCATCCAGCCCCTGCTTGCGGAAGATATACGAGGTCGCATAGGACAGCGACGACGCCACCCCCCAGATATAATGATAGGGCGGGGGTTCGCTGCTGTTGGCATCGGCCTTGTGTTTCATGAAGGATTGGCGAATCAGGATGCCGAACGCCAGCGCCACCAGACCCATGCCGATGCCGTCGAACCCGGTGATCGCCTCATGCAGGAAGATGAAGGCCAGAAGCACCGAAAAGAAGGGGTTCAGCCGCTTGACCGCCGAGGCGCGAGTGACCCCGAGCTGCTGGATCGACACATAAAGAAACTTGCGCCCCAGCGCCACGGAGAACACGCCCGACAGCGCGAACATCGCCAGGCCGAATACCGTCACCGGACTGTCCGCGGCGGTCGCGCGCCCGGCTTCCATCAACAGCCAGACCAGGCCGGCAATGGCGGCGGTGAATATGACCGACAGGATCACACCACGGTCGTCGCCAACCTTCACGGCGCTTTTGGATATGCAGACCTGCCCGCAGGCGAAACAGGATGCGGAAAGCAGCGCCAGCCCGGTGCCGAGCAAGGTGCCGCTCATTCGCGATTTGCCGGGTCGGACCCGCCGTACGCCACCACCCTAATGACCGGCATCGTGAATTGCCCGCCAGACGCGCTGGGGCGTCAGCGGCATGTCGAGATGTGCCACGCCCAGCGGTGCCAGCGCGTTGCAGACCGCATTCATCGTCGCGGCCAGCGAACCCACGGTGCCGGCCTCGCCGACGCCCTTGGCGCCCAGCGGGTTGACCTGGGTGGGTACGATCACATTGTCCAGCAGGATTTCCGGCATCATGCCCGCTATCGGCATGGTGTAATCGAGGAACGAGCCGGTCAGCATCTGGCCCGATTCGCGGTCGTAGACGATTGATTCGCCCAACGCCTGGCCAACGCCCTGCGCGATTCCGCCATGCATCTGGCCTTCCACCAGCGTCTTGTTGACCACGGTCCCCACATCCTCGACCCCGACATAGCGGATCAGTGTCACCACTCCGGTTTCCGGGTCGATTTCGACCTCGCAGACATGGCAGCCGTTGGGATAGGTGACGGCGGGCGGCAGGAATTCGGCGCCCGCCGCGAATTCTCCGCCGCCCGCGGCGGCGTGGGCGGCAATTTGCGTCAGGGTCATCGTCATATCCGTGCCGGCAACGCTAAAGCGTCCGTCCGCGAAGGCGATGTCGGCGGCGGCGGCCTCGAAGGCCTCGGCGGCGATGCCGCGTCCCGCTTCGATCAATGCCTCGACGGTGCGCTGGATGGCGGAGCCGCCGACGATCAACCCGCTGGATCCGCCGCTGCCCCGGCCCGATGGCAGGATATCGGTATCGCCCTGGCGAAAGATGATGCTGTCCGCCGGAACGCCCAGCAGCCGGGCAGTCAGTTCCACCAGCCCCGTCTCATGGCCCTGTCCCACCGACATGCAGCCGGGTCGCAGTTCCACGGCTCCATCGGCCGTCACGCCGATCCAGGCATCATCCTTGCGCGGCTGGCTGGCCGGCCCACCGGCGACCTCGATGGGGTTAGCGATGCCGATGCCACGCAGTCGTCCACGCGATGCCGCCTCCTCTCGCCGCGCATCAAACCCATCCATTTCCGCCAGCGCCTGCGCCCGCGCCATGGTCTGCGCGAAATCCCCGCAATCATATTTGAAGGTCAGTCCGGTCTGCCAGGGCATGGCGTCCGCCGGGATCAGGTTCCGGCGGCGCAGTTCGAACGGGTCGATGCCCAATTCGCTGGCCGCGCGGTCGATGATACGCTCGATGATCAGGGTTGCTTCCGGCCGTCCGGCGCCGCGATAGGGCGTAATGGGAACCGTGTTGGTGAAAACCCCCAATACCTCGGCCGCAATGACCGGCGTTCGGTAGGTGCCCGCGATGCCGCCCAGATTTCCAACCAGCCCCATGGCGCGGCGCGAGAAGTAGGCGCCGGCATTACCGCGGGCCCGTACCCGCAGGCAGGTGAATTCGCCCTCGGCGTTCAGGCCCAGCTCTGCCGTTCCTTCGACATCGCGCCCGTGGTCGTCGGCCAGGAACGCCTCGCTCCGGCCGGATTCCCACCGTACTGGCTGGCCGCAACGCCGGGCCGCCCACAGCACCAGCGCATCCTCGCTGAACATGCCGCCCTTCATGCCGAAGGACCCACCCACATCATGGGCTCGCACGCGAATCGCCGAGGGGTCGACGCCGAATACATCCTTGGCCAACCGGCCGCGCACGCCGAAGGGGCTCTGCGTGCTGGTATGCAGCGTATAGCGTCCATCGCCGTATTCGCCCAGCGATACCCGGGGCTCCATCGTCGCCGCGGTGACCCGCGATACCGAGAAGTCCAGGCTGACCACATGGGCGGACGACGCCAGCACATCATCGATCTCGTCCCAACCGCCAACGCGCCGCACGAAGGCGATATTGTCGTCCGTTTCCACCCACGGGCGCGGCGCGGCAGGGGCCAGCGCATCGGCGACACTCATCGTAAAGGGCAAATCTTCAATCTCGGCGGTTATCAGTTCCACCGCGTCCGCCGCCTGTTGCGCCGTTTCCGCCACGACCATCGCATAGGGCTCGCCCTGATACCGGAAGACATCGCGAATCAACAGGGGCCGGGGCGTGTTGGCGGGCTTGCCGCCATCGTCGCGCGGCGGCGCGGCGTCCTGTGGCAGATCGGGAATATTATCGGCGGCCAGGTCGGCGGCGGTGAAAACCGCGAGAACGCCAGGCGCCGCGCGCGCCGATTCGGTATCGATCGCGGTGATTCGGCCAGCCGGCGACGGGGTGCGGGCAAGGCAGGCATGGGTCATGCCGTCCGGGCGCAAGTCGCTGGTATAGCGGCCCTTGCCGGTCAGAAACCTTTCATCCTCCCTGCGCCTCATCCGATAGCCCCCTTGTTTGCTTGTTGTTTGACAAATAGTCCCGGCGCCTCCTAGAGTCGAGAACGGCGTTCCGCATAAAGGAACCGCGTTGGGCGACGTGGCGGAGGATAATCAAATAAATGAACGATTCGACCGATCATGCAAGCATTCCCGAAAAAGACCGCCCGGCGGGGCCGGTCGACAATAACGTTGCCTGGGGCAGCGATGTCGCCGCCCAGATGCTGCGGCGGATGGACATTCCCTGGATCGCGCTGAATCCGGGGGCCAGCTATCGTGGGCTGCATGACAGTCTGGTCAATCATCTGGGTAACGAACGTCCGGGCATATTGATGTGCCTGCACGAGGAACATGCGGTCGCCATCGCCCATGGTTACGCCAAGGCGACCGGCAAGCCGCTGGCGGTTGCGCTGCACAGCAATGTTGGGCTGATGCATGGCAGCATGGCGATCTTCAATGCCTGGTGCGACCGGCAACCGATGCTGATTCTCGGCGCGACCGGGCCGGTGGATGCCGCCGCGCGACGCCCCTGGATCGACTGGGTTCATACCTCGCAGGATCAGGGCGCGCTGGTCCGCGATTTCATCAAGTGGGACGATCAGCCGGCCTCGGTCGCGGCCCTGCCGGAATCGTTCCTGCGCGCCCGCCAGCAGATGGAAACCGGGCCCAAGGGGCCGGTCTACGTCTGCCTGGATGCCGCCATTCAGGAAGAAAAAATCGAGGGCAGGTTCACATTCCCCGATGTCGCGCGTTACGCGCCGCCGCCGCCGCCGCGCCCGGACGCCGATGCGCTGGCCAGCGCGGCGCAGTTGCTGCTGGAGGCCCGGCGGCCCGTCATCCTGTTCGGTCGGGGCCGGCGCGATCGGGCGGCCTGGCGCTGGACATAGAGCGGCATCTGCGACATGAGCCCGTCTTTGCCGGCTCGCCCGGCGTCGCCTATCGGATGCGGAAGTTCGTGCGTCGGCACCGGCTCGGGGTTGCCGCCGGCGCCA
>JAOUMF010000301.1 GCA_029881615.1 Alphaproteobacteria bacterium
CAGGCTGCCCGCCAGCCCCAGAAAGGCCAGGCGCCAAACGGTCCGCCGGTCGTCGGCCAGGGTCGGGGTGCCGCCGGTCACCCGGCCCCGTCCAGCACACGCAGCACGTTCTGGACTGTCAGCACGCCGGTCCAACGGTTGGACTGGCGGGTGACGCCGGCGATGTGCGGGGCCAGGATCAGGTTGGGCACGCCATCGAATCGCGCGCCGTATTCCGCCGACACCGGCTCGCCCGCGAAGACATCCAGCGCCGCGCCGCCCAGGGTTCCGCCCTTCAGGGCCGCGACCAGTGCGTCCTCGTCGACGATGCCGCCGCGCGAGCTGTTGATCAGGATGGCGTCGTCCTTCATGCGGGCAAGCGCCCCTGAATCAATCAGGTTGCGGGTAGTGTCGGTGAAGGGAACATGCAGGGATATGACATCGGCGCCCGCCAGCACGTCTTCAAGCGATACCTGTCGCACCCGCATCTCTCGCCAGACCGGGTCTTCGCTGTGTACGAACGGATCGTGCGCAATAATCTCCATGCCCAGGGCCGAGGCCCGCGCCGCCGCATGGTGCGCGATATCGCCGAACCCTACGAGTCCGAAGGTGGCGCCAGCGGCTTCTCGCCCCATGAATTCGTTGCGCGGCCATGTTCCCGCGATCACCGGCGCGGTGGTGCGATGCAGGCCGCGCATCAACATCAGCATGGTGCCGATGACATATTCCGCGACCGACACCGCATTGGCCCCGCGCGCCGGGCAGACCTCTATACCGCGCGCCTTGCAGGCCGCCAGATCGATATTCTCCAGCCCCACGCCCAGCCGCCCGATAACCTTGAGTTTCGGACATTGGTCCAGCAGTTCGGCGGTCACCTGTGTCCGATTACGCACGATAAGCCCGCGGCATTGCGAGGCCTCGCGCACAAGGTCTTCCGGCCGGTCGACCAGCGTCTTGTCAAAGAAAACGTCGCGATCCCTGGCGAGTTCCGCCACGACCTCGTCGTTCATGAATTCAGTAATGACTATGTCCGCCATGATTTCCCCCTTCGTTCAGCGCGAGGGGGACAGGATTAGCACCCTTGGCGGCAACGGAACAGGTCTGAAATCAAGCGCGCGGATGTTCCTCGCCGCGCCGCTTCCAGGCCGGTGTTCGCTCGCTCTCGGACTTTAGCTGCCCGCAGGCGGCGGCTATGTCGCTGCCCCGGGGGCGGCGGATCGTGGCCATGATGCCGGCATTGCGGATGATCTCGCCGAAGCGCTGCACGCGGTCCGGGTCGGAGGTGCCGTAGTTGCTGCCGGGCCAGGGGTTGAAGGGGATCAGGTTGATCTTCGACGGAATGCCCTCCAGCACGCGCAGCAATTCGCGCGCGTCGGCATCGGAATCGTTGATATCCTGCAGCATCACATATTCGAAGGTGATGCGCCGCGCGTTCGAAAGCGATGGATAGTCGCGGCAGGCCGCCAGCAGTTCCTTGATCGGCCAGCGCTTGTTGATCGGCACCAGGATGTCGCGCAGATCGTCGCGCACGGCATGCAGCGAGATTGCCAGCATGACCTGCATCTCGGCCCCGGCACGCCGGATTTCCGGCACGATGCCAGAGGTCGACAGCGTGATACGCCGGCGCGAGAAGTTCAGGCCCTTCTCGTCCTTGCAGAGATCCACCGCCGCCTTGACGTTGTCGTAGTTGAACAGCGGCTCGCCCATGCCCATCAGCACGATATTGGTGATCTGGCGGTCGTCGCTGGGGGTGGGCCATTCGCCCAACTCGTCACGCGCCATCATTACCTGGCCGGCAATTTCTCCGGCGGTCAGGTTGCGCACCCAGGCCTGGGTGCCGGTATGGCAGAACGAGCAGGTAAGCGTGCAGCCGACCTGACTGGAGATACAGAGCGTTCCGCGGCCGGGCTCGGGGATGAAAACCGTCTCGACCTCGTTTCCGTCGGCCAGCCGCAACAGCCATTTGCGCGTGCCGTCGCGCGACACTTGCGCGGTCACGATTTCCGGCCGGCCAATGCGGTAGGTCTCGTCCAGCTTTGCGCGCATGCCCTTGGATATGTCGGTCATGTTCTCGAAGGACGTGACGCCGCGAAAATAGATCCAGTTGAAAATCTGGTCGGCGCGGAAGCGTTTCTCGCCGATCTGTTCCATTTCCGTGGTCAATTCAGCGCGGGTCAGACCCATCAGGTCCTTGCGTGAATCGGCATTGCCGCCGGCCAGCGGGCCACCGGGCATGAAGTCCTCAAGTCTTGGCGCAACAACACTCATGAAGGTGATATAGAGCCGATTAAGTCGCCAGCAAAGGTATTTCGTGCATACGGCCCGCTTGCGGACATGCGTCGGGTCCGTCAAACTGTGATCCGGTCAACAAGATTCCGGAGCAACCCATGGCCAACGAACATAGCGAACTCATCGCCGCCGCATCCCTTCTTATCGATCAGATGGAGGGCGAACAGGGTGATCGGCATGAAATCTGGCTGCGTTTGCAGACCACCCTGCAGCAGATTCGCGCGACAGGCATGCCGGTGCCAGACGACCTGCTTCGCATGGAACGCTTGTTGGAAGAAGAGTTCAGCGGCGACGCAGGCGCCTAGGCCGTATCTTCAGGGCTTGCAGGCCGAGCCGATCATGTTGTGCGCGGCGGTGAAGCCCGACAACGAGAAGACGTCTTTTGTCTTCGTGCCTCGGCTGGAAAATCCCTCGACAATCACCGTCGACCCGCCACGCATGGCGCGGATCATATCGTTCTGGTCCTTATCGCTGTGTAGCCAGGCGAAATCGTCCTGCGTGAACAGTTTGAATTTCCGTTGGCCGACGGTCGCGTATGCCGGCGCGCCAGCCTTGAAACTATAGCCGATCTGAATGCTGAATTCATTGACCACACCGGCCGCTGGTCGGTTGGTCACGAACATGTAGACGTCGCCGCGCTGAGTGTACTCGCCTTCGGATTCTGCTGGTTTGGAGAACATGTTGCAGACCTTGGCGCCGCCTTCCTTGAAGCTGTGAGCCTCCCAGTCCTTGAATGTACCCAGAACCTTCGCCGATTCTTGCGCCATGGCCGGGGAGCCGGCCAACAGGCTTGTAGCCAAGGCAACGGCGGCGATCATATGTATGTGCAGTTTTGTCATGGCTTCCTGTTATACCGATAAAAATGGCCGTATAATGGCGGCTTTCGTTTCTATTTTCGACTGCGGCGAAACACCTGCTGGCCGTGCGTATGATCCGGCAGTTGTTCCACCGGCCCGCCGGCGCGCGGTGCACGCGGGGCAAAACGACCTTTCGTGATCAACCGATCATACATCAGTATTGCGCCGGCCACGCCGACATTAACGCAGAATTTCGTCGGAATCTTCACCGTCATATCGCAGCGTGCCACCAGTTCGGGCGATAGCGAACCCCGCTCCGGTCCCAGAACGTAGGCCGCGCGTTCTGGATGGGTAAAGCTGGGCAGGTCCACCGCTTCGTCCAGCAGTTCGACACCGACCAGTCGGCACCCTTTGGGAAGCTGCATGTCGCCGACCGAAGAAAATTCGTAAAGCGGCAAATGCCTGGCAGTTTGCGACGTGTCCGAAGCATTGATAGCGCGCAAATCCACCGCCGGCGCGATGGCGAAGACGAACTCCGCCCCGAAGGCATGCGCCGATCGATAGAGACTTCCAACATTCATCGGCTTGGAGACCCCCTCCACGCCGATGCCGAAATAACCGCGTACAGAACCCATGCGACGGAAACTTGCACAAGCCGTATGCCGAAGGCAAGTTGTATGAAAAGTCATATCAAGGATATCCACAATCATGCCTCTCGATACACCTGCCGGCGCGCGTGCCAACCTGCCATCTGATGCGAATCCGATCATGGTCGAGGTCACCCGCGGTCCGATCGTTGAAAGCCGCCATCGTGGCAGCGCGGTTATCGTCGACGTAACCGGTAAGATCGCGAAAAGCTGGGGCGATTACACCGCAGCCGTCTACCCGCGTTCCGCCATCAAGCCGTTGCAGGCGATTCCACTGGTCGAGACCGGTGCGGCCGAGGCTTTCGGTCTAGGGGATTGCGAAATTGCCCAAGCTTGCGCTTCCCATGGCGGTGAACCGCGCCATACGCAGACCGTGTCGGCCTGGTTGGGCAAGCTCGGGCTCGGTCCGGACGACCTTGAATGCGGCACCCACTGGCCGATGCATGACGAAACCACCCGCGCTATGGCGGCGGCCGGCGAGACGCCTTGC
>JAOUMF010000302.1 GCA_029881615.1 Alphaproteobacteria bacterium
GACTCAGATCTTTTGATTCGGCATGAAACGAATCAACGACGCGTCGCGGCGGCGTTTACGCAATCCCAACGAGGATAATAGTGTTCTGAAAAGATAGCGCATTATATCGAACGAGCTCCCCCAAGACATTCTACGCAGGTCAACCACCCGGATCCTGCATTTCCAAAATCCAAGATATAGTAACCGTGCGGCGCATGCCAGTCTATATATTGTGTCCGGAATTTGATCCGGTGAGGGGCGGAAATATACAAACCTGGAGACGGCGGCCGGGGAGGCGGCGAATTGACCAGGTCCGGGGGAGGAAAATCCGGATCAGTCCACCGCCACCACGGCCGCTCTTTTTGTCTCCCTGTTCAAGGCGCGATATCCGAAAGCGCCGCATAATAGTATTTCAAGATATGTGCCAAGTTTCAGGAACGGCTATAGTTCATTAATTAACAATAATTTACAAAAATAACTTAATCAAAAATACGATGATCGGCGTGCTCTCTTCTGCTGAAAAAAGCGCCGGTTGCCTATTGCCGTTGATTAAATAAGTTGCGCGGATGGGAAATCATTCCCCGATCAAATGCAGCGCCAGTTCCCGGTCATGCGGCTGCGCGCGATGCTCGAACAGGAATATGCCTTGCCAGGTTCCCAGTGCCATCTGTCCGCCGGTAACCGGAATTGAAAGTTGCACATTGGTCAGTGCGCTCTTGATATGGGCCGGCATATCGTCCGGCCCCTCGATTGTGTGGCGGTAAAGGGCCGGGTTTTCCGGCACCAGCTTTCTGAAAAAATCTTCCAGGTCGCGCTGGACATCCGAGTCCGCGTTTTCCTGAATGGTCAGCGAGGCCGATGTATGGCGGCAAAATACGCTCAGCAGGCCATTGTCGATATGCTGGGCGGCGACCCATGCGGCGATTTCCCGGGTAACTTCATAGAGCCCCTGTCCGTGGGTTGCCACGATCAACCGCTGATGAACCTGTTTCATGTTGGCGCGCCTTTCGCCAGAATTTCCCGCAGCCTGAATTTCAGAATTTTCCCCATGGCGTTGCGCGGCAGAGCGTCCATGAATAGCACGTCCCTGGGGTGTTTATAATGGGCGACGCGTCCTTCGAACAGGGCGAGAACCGCCTTGCGGTCCATGGCGCCGTCCTCGCGTAGCACGATGACCGCGACGGGAACTTCACCCCATTGATCGTCGGGGCGGGCGATTACGGTGGATTCCGTTATTGCCTCGCACTCGGCCAGAATGGCTTCCAGTTCCGCCGGGTAGATGTTTTCGCCGCCGGAAATGATCACATCCTTCTTGCGCTCGTCCACATAGAGCCAGCCTTCGTCGTCCTGATGCCCGACGTCGCCGCTGTGGTACCAGCCGCCTTGCAGTGCGGCGGCGGTGGCGGCGGGGTCGCCCCAATATTCGCGCATCACCTGCGGGCCGCGGATCAGTATTTCGCCCTTGGTTCCCGGCGGCACGTCGTTGCCGCTGTCGTCGACAAGTCGCAGTTCGCTGTGGAGTCCCGCGCGTCCGGTGGAGCCGGGTTTGCGCTGGGCGTCGGAGAGCGTCTGATAAACCACGACCGGGGCGGTTTCCGTCGAGCCGTATATCTGGACCACGGACAAGCCGCGCTCATGGAATCTTCCGATTAGCGGGACAGGCACGATCATCGATCCCGATGTCACGAAGCGCAGCGACGACAGATCGGCGGTCTCCCAATCGGGCAAACGCATCAGTGCGTTCATCTGCGCCGGCACCAGAACGGTCAGGCTGGGCCGCTCCCGTGCGATGGCTTCCAATGTCTCGGCGGGGTCGAAGCGGGCATGCAGGGTAACCATGCCGCCCACATGCAGGCAGGGAAGGGTCTGGATGTTCATGCCGCCGACATGGAACAGCGGGATGGTGGTCAGCACATGGTCGTTGCTTGTCATGTCGTGCATATGGATGCTGTTGATCGCATTCCAGAACAGGTTGGACTGGGTCAGCAACGCCCCCTTCGGGCGCCCGGTCGTGCCCGAGGTATAGACCAGCAGGACCGGATCGTCGTAGCAGCCTTCGTCGGGGGCCTCGCCTTGCGCGCCGGCGATCATGAGGTTCCAGTCCTGCCAGCCCGGTGGCGCGGGGCCGATGCTGGCCAGCGCCATATCTTGTACGATGGTCCCTATGTTTGCGACATGCTCGGTGAATTCGCGGTCGGCTATCAAGACCGAGGCGCCGGAATGGCCCAGGATGAAGGCGTGTTCCGGCGGCGCCAGTCGCCAGTTCATCGGCGTGAAGATCGCCCCGATACGCGCGCAGGCGAATAGCAGGACCAGCATATCGGGACTGTTCAGCCCCAGATGCGCCACGCGGTCGCCGGCGGATACGCCCATTTCACGGTGTAACACCCGGGCCGCGGCCGCGATCCTGGTGGTCAACCCGGCGTATGAAACTTCCTCCCCGTCAAACCGGATGGCGGGCTTGTTTGGCGTGAAACCGGCCTGTCTGGATATCCAGTTGGAGAGGTTCATTGCTCGCTGGTGACGGCTCCCTTTTTGAAACAGCCGAGCGCGCGGCAGCTGGCGATGGCGATGGCGGCCCAGACCGCCGAACGCAGGGTCAGGGCGCCGGCCGTCCGGAATTCATACGCTCCGCCAAACAAGACATGCAGGCCGAATGCGGCGAAGACAGCCAGGGTCAGGATGGCGATCGCGGCTGCAAGCCGCGCGGCCCAGCGCTCCCATAGCCACAATCCGACCGCCGCCGCCATATAGGCGAAGCCCGCCAGGAAATTGAACCAGACGACGAATGGCACATAATCCCCCGCGATAATGCGCGGCCCGACAAAAAACAGCACGCCACCGGCGGCCTTGAGTGTCGCCAGGCCAAAGATAAAGGTAAGAACCGCTATCGGCTTGGTCCAAAGGGGCGGGGAAACGGACTCACTCATCGGTTAGGGCTCCATCCTGCATGAATAGGTACATACTGGAAGTTAGGCGTCCCGCGACAGCCCGGAAAGAGGCGCGATGTCGCAGGATGGAGCCATACCGGATTACCCGATCTTCAAATCCGCGAAAAAGTCGTTGCCCTTGTCGTCCATCACGATGAAGGCGGGGAAGTTTTCCACCTCGATGCGCCAGATGGCTTCCATGCCCAGTTCCTCGTACTCGACGCATTCGACCTTTTTGATGCAGTCCTGGGCGAGGCGGGCGGCGGGGCCGCCGATGGAGCCCAGATAGAAGCCGCCATGCTTCTTGCAGGCCTCGCGCACCTGGGCCGAGCGGTTGCCCTTGGCCAGCATCACCATCGATCCGCCGGCTTCCTGGAACTGGTCGACGAAGCTGTCCATGCGCCCCGCGGTGGTTGGGCCGAACGAACCCGAGGGGTAGCCCTTCGGCGTCTTGGCCGGGCCCGCGTAATAGATCGGGTGGTTCCTGAAATAATCGGGCAGGGGTTCGCCGGCCTCCAGCCGCGCGCGCAGCTTGGCATGGGCGAGGTCGCGGGCCACGATCAGCGGGCCGGTCAGCGACAGGCGGGTCTTGATGGGATGTTTGGTCAGTTCCGCCAGAACTTCCTTCATCGGACGGTTCAGGTCGATCTCGACCACATTGTCGGTCAGGCTGGCCTCGTCGATTTCCGGCAGATATTTCGCCGGGTTCGTTTCGAGCTGCTCCAGGAAAATGCCGTCCCTGGTGATCTTGCCCAGCGCCTGGCGGTCGGCCGAGCAGGACACCCCGATGCCGATGGGCAGGCTGGCGCCGTGCCGGGGCATGCGGATCACCCGCACGTCGTGGCAGAAATATTTGCCGCCGAACTGCGCGCCGATGCCCATATTCCGGGTCATCTTATGCACCTTGGCCTCCATTTCCAGGTCGCGGAAGGCGTGGCCGCTTTCCGAGCCCTGCGTGGGCAGCCCGTCGAGATAGCGGGTCGAGGCCAGCTTCACGGTCTTCAGGTTCAGCTCGGCGCTGGTGCCGCCGATGACGATGGCCAGATGGTAGGGCGGGCAGGCCGCGGTGCCCAGCGTGCGGATCTTCTCGTCCAGGAAGGCCAGCATGCGGTCCTCGGTCAGCAGCGACGGCGTCGCCTGATACAGGAAGGTCTTGTTGGCCGAGCCGCCGCCCTTGGCGATGAACAGGAATTTGTAGGCGTCCTCGCCATCTGCATAGATCTCAACCTGGGCCGGCAGATTATCACCGGTGTTCTTCTCATCGAACATCGACAGTGGCGCGAGCTGGCTA
>JAOUMF010000303.1 GCA_029881615.1 Alphaproteobacteria bacterium
TTCGTGGAGATGTCCTTGCTGGCCCCGCCCGCCCTGGTCTACGCCGTCTGGCTGGGAACGCAGGGCACGGGGGCTTTCGGCGTTTCTGGAATTGGCACCGACCTGTTGCTGGTCGCCGGCGGCATCATGACCGCGGTGCCTTTCCTGCTCTATGTGGCTGGTGCAAGGCGTCTGCCGCTTTCCACGATGGCGATCTTTTTCTATATCAATCCGACGCTGCAATTCCTGGTCGGTGTAATGTATTTCGACGAGCCGGTTACGTCGGCCCAAATGTTGAGTTTCGGGCTGATCTGGCTGGCCCTGATCGTCTATACCGTCGAAGGTCGCTTGCGGATGCGCCGCGCGGCGGCCGTGTTATAATCCGGCCGGTTTTCAAGGGAGTGATCGACCAATGAATTTACACAGCATGCTGGCAAAACGCGCCGCCGAGGGACGCCCGGTTCGGGTCGGCCTGATCGGCGGGGGCAAGTTCGGCTCGATGTTTCTTAGCCAGGCGCGCCGTGTCGCCGGGTTTCACATTCTGGGTATCGCCGACCTGGTGCCCGAACGCGCCCGCGAAAACCTGCAACGCATTGGGTGGGAGCCGGAACGTTACGCCGCTGCTTCCTTTGCCGAGGCGCTGAAATCGGGTTCGACCCATGTTACCGACAATGCCGAGGCGCTGATCGCCGCCGACGGGCTGGATGTGGTGATCGACGCCACCGGCAGCCCGGCCGCCGGCATTCGCCATGTGGAACTGGCCTGCAAGCACAAGCGCCATATCGTGATGGTCAATGTCGAGGCCGACGCGCTGGCCGGGCCGCTTCTGGCGCGGAAGGCGCGCGAGGCCGGCATCGTCTATTCGCTGGCCTATGGCGACCAGCCGGCCCTGATCGCCGAACAGGTGGACTGGGCGCGCACCTGCGGCTTCGAGGTCGTGGCGGCGGGCAAGGGAACCAAGTATCTGCCGGAATATCACGCCTCCACCGACAAGACGGTCTGGGACTATTACGGTATCAGCCCCGAACGCGCGGCCGAGGGCGGCATGAACCCGAAAATGTTCAATTCCTTCCTGGACGGTACCAAGTCGGGCATCGAAATGGCGGCGGTGGCCAATGCCTGCGATCTGGATTGTCCAAGCGACGGCCTGTCCTTCCCCGCGGTGGGCACGCAGGAGCTGGCCAAAATGCTGAAGCCGAAGGCCGACGGCGGCTTGCTGGAACGTCGCGGCATGGTTGAGGTGATTTCCTGCCTCAACCGGGACGGCACCGACGTGCAGAACGATTTGCGCTGGGGCGTTTATGTGACCTTCGCGGCGCAGGACGATTACGCGGCACGCTGTTTCGCCGAATACGGTTTGGTTACCGACGATTCCGGTCTCTACACCGCGATGTACAAGCCCTGGCATCTGATTGGGCTGGAGCTGGGCATATCGGTTGCCAGCGCGGCCCTGCGCGGCGAGGCCACGGGCGCCCCCATCGCATGGCGCGGCGATGTGGTCGCCACCGCAAAGCGCGATCTGGCCGTTGGCGAAATGCTGGATGGCGAGGGTGGCTCAACGGTCTGGGGCAAGCTGATGCCGGCCGCCGACAGCATGGCGCTGGGCGGCTTGCCGCTGGGGCTGGCCCATGACGTGACGTTGAAGAACCCGATCGCGACCGGTCAGCCGGTGCGTTGGCAGGATGTTGAAATTGACGGAACGTCCCATGCGGTGCGGTTCCGTCGCGAAATGGAGGCTGCGTTCGCTCCGGCGGCGCGGGCGGCGGAATGAGCGACAAAATTGCAATCGTGACCGGCGGCAGCCGGGGTATCGGCGCGGCGACCGCCCGGATGCTGGCGGCGCGCGGCCATGACGTGGCGATCAGCTATCTGTCCAATGCCGACGCGGCGGCGGCCGTGGTGCGCGATATCGAGGCCGCCGGCCAGCGCGGCCTTGCCGTGCAATGCGATGCCGCCAGCGAATCGGAAACCGAACGCCTGTTCGAAACCGTGGACAAGAAGCTCGGCACGCTTACCGCGCTGGTCAACAATGCCGGCTTGACCGGCAAGGTCGACCGGCTGGATAGCGCGCCGGCGGAAACCATCCGCACCTGCATCGACGCCAGCGTCTATGGCACGATCTGGGCCAGCCGCGCGGCGGTGCGGCGCATGTCCACGAAATTCGGCGGCAAGGGCGGGGCCATCGTCAACGTGTCCTCAATCGCCTCGAAACTGGGCAGCCCCAATTATTACGTCTGGTATGCGGCGGCGAAGGGGGCGATCGATTCCCTGACCATCGGGCTTGCCAAGGAGGTCGTGAAGGAAGGTATTCGCGTCAACGCGGTGGCCCCCGGCATCATCGACACCGACATTCACGAAGTCTCTTCGGGCCTGGCCGGCCGTGTCGAGAAGGAGGCCCACCTTGTTCCCATGGGCCGTGCCGGAACGCCCGAGGAAGTCGCCGAGGGGATCGTCTGGTTGCTGTCCGATGCCGCCTCCTACGTTACCGCCGAGATTCTGCAGATTTCCGGCGCCCGCTGACGGCGCGGCCAGGATGAGCGAAGGCCCGCTATTCGCATATAGGCAACTGGTGCGGGACGGCGCGCTACAGCCTGATTCGATCCAGGAACTGGCGGCGGAAAAGCTGCAGTCGCTTTGCCGGGCGTTGGCGAATTACCAGCCCGCCGGCGGCATAAGCGGCTGGAAGGCGGTGTTGGGGCTGGCCCGCCGGCGCGAGGACCCGCCGCTTGGCCTCTATCTGTACGGACCGGTCGGACGCGGCAAGTCGATGCTGATGGATCTGTTCGTTGCGGCCGCGCCGCTCGAACGCAAGCGGCGCGTCCATTTCCACCAGTTCATGATCGAGGTGCATGGGGCGCTGCATCGCTGGCGGAAAGCGCAGAAAACATCCGGCGACCGCGAAGATCCCATCGATCTGGTGGCCGACGCCATCGCCGGGGATGTCACGCTGCTCTGCTTCGACGAGTTGGAGGTGCGCGATATCGCCGACGCGATGATCCTTGGGCGCCTGTTCGAGGCCCTGTTCGAACGGGGCGTGGTGATGGTCTGCACCACCAACATCGCCCCCGACGATCTTTACAAGGACGGCTTGCAGCGCGCGCTGTTCCTGCCTTTCATCGAAATTATCAAGCAGAAGCTCGATCTGCTTGAATTGTCGGCGCAAAAAGATTATCGGCAGGCCCGACTGGAAGGCCGCGAGGTGTGGCATGCCCCGCTGGGCGATGGGGCGACGGCGGCGCTGGACCGGCTGTTCGCGGACCTGACCGACGGGGTCGAGGCGGTGCCCGAGGAGCTGACGGTAAAATCGCGCATCGTGAAAATCCCCGCCGCCGCGCGCGGGGTGGCCCGGTTCCATTTCGACGATCTCTGCCGCGCGGCGCTGGGGGCCGAGGATTACCTTACCATCGCCCGCCATTACCGCATGGTCCTGATCGACGGCATTCCGGTGATGGATGAGACCATGCGAAACGAGTCGCGCCGCTTCATCACCCTGATCGACGCGCTGTATGAAAACCACACCCGCCTTGCCGCCAGCGCCGCCGCCGCGCCGGACGAACTGGTTATCGGCAAGACCCATGCCCAGGAATACAAACGAACCGCCAGCCGCCTGGCCGAGATGCGATCGGCGGGCTGGGGGGAGCGGCGCCCGGGGCCGGGGTAGGAGGTTTCTCACCCGAACAAGCCGCAATTCGCCGTAATTCCCCCTTGCCCTCCCCTTCGATTCGCGTTACCACACGGGCGACTTTTGCGGCAGTGCAACATGACTGCCGGACGCGCCGTCCGGCGCTTGCGCTGTCTCTGTAATTTCTATTTCGCTGAATGGGAAAACCAATGGCACGCAGCAAGATCGGACTGGTTGGCGCCGGCAATATCGGCGGTACGCTCGCACTCCTGGCCGGGCTCAAGGAGCTTGGCGACATCGCCCTCGTCGATATCATGGAAGGCATCCCCGAGGGCAAGGCGCTGGATATCGTCCAGGGCTCGACCGTCGAGGGCTACGACGCCGCCATCACGGGCAGCAGCGACTATGCCGCCCTGAAGGGCGCAGACGTGATCATCGTCACCGCCGGCATCGCCCGCAAGCCGGGCATGAGCCGCGACGACCTGATCGGCATCAACACCAAGGTCATGAAGGCCGTGGGCGCGGGCATCAAGGCCAACGCGCCAGACGCCTTCGTCATCTGCATCACCAATCCGCTG
>JAOUMF010000304.1 GCA_029881615.1 Alphaproteobacteria bacterium
CCGGCACCTCGAAGCTCTGCCCATAAAGCAGTTCGTTCTCCAGGAAGATCACCGGGTTGGGGTCGCGGATCGCCGATTTCAGCAATCCCTTGGCGTCGGCCGCCGACCAGGGCGAAACCACCTTCAATCCCGGCACATTGCTGTACCAGCTGGCATAGCATTGAGAATGCTGCGCGCCGACCCGGGCCGCCGCCCCGTTGGGACCGCGGAAAACGATCGGACAGCCCATCTGGCCGCCTGACATATACAGCGTCTTGGCCGCCGAATTGATAATATGATCCATCGCCTGCATGGCGAAATTGAAGGTCATGAACTCGACGATCGGCCGCAAACCATTAAAAGCAGCGCCGACGGCAAGACCGGCGAAACCATGTTCGGTAATCGGCGTATCGATCACGCGGCGGTCGCCGAATTCGTCCAGCAGTCCCTGGCTGACCTTGTAGGCGCCCTGATACTGCGCGACTTCCTCGCCCATCAGATAGACGCTGTCCTCGCGGCGCATTTCCTCGGCCATGGCGTCGCGCAAGGCCTCGCGCACGGTCAGCGTGACGGTCGGGCCGGACCAGTCGGACTCGGCAACGACCGGCGCGGCGGAAGGCGCGGAAGATGCGGCAGGCGTGACCTCTGCCACGGGTGCCTGCGCTTCGCCGGCGGGCGCGGGCGCGGCACTCATGGCCTCGTCCAGCACGGACGCATCCTCGCCTTCATCCAGCAGGATGGCGATAGGCTGATTCACCTGCACGGCTTCGGTGCCGCCTGGCACCAGGATCTTGCCCAGGATGCCCTCATCCACGGCTTCGACCTCCATGGTCGCCTTGTCGGTCTCGATTTCGGCGATCACGTCACCGGCGGAAATCTTGTCGCCTTCGTTCTTCAGCCATTTGGCGAGATTGCCCTCGGTCATGGTCGGCGACAGCGCCGGCATCAGGATTTGGATCGGCATCTTTTCGTTTCCCCCTCAGGCTTCCACCAGCACGTCTGTCCACAGTTCGGACGGATCGGGCTCGGGGCTGTTCTGCGCGAATTCGGCGGCATCGGCGACGATATCCTTGACCTCACGGTCGATCTTCTTCAGCGCGTCCTCGTCGCCATGGCCCTCTTCGAGAATGCGTTCGCGCAATTGTTCGATCGGATCGCGTTCGCTGCGCATCTTCTGAACTTCTTCCTTGCTGCGATATTTGGCCGGGTCGGACATGGAATGCCCGCGATAACGATAGGTCTGGGCTTCCAGAATGAATGGGCCCTTGCCGGCACGGCAATGGGCGATGGCTTTTTCCGCCGCTGCCCGCATTTCCAGAACATCCATGCCGTCCACCGCCTCGCCGGGAATACCGTATGCCTTGCCACGCTGGCAGAGTTCGGTACTGGCCGAGGCGCGTTCCACCGCGGTGCCCATGCCGTATTTGTTGTTTTCGATCACATAGATCACCGGCAGCTTCCACAGCGCCGCCATATTGAAGGACTCATAGACCTGCCCCTGGTTGACCGCGCCGTCGCCGAAATAGGCCATGGCGACATTGTCGAGCCCCTTATATTTGAAACCGAAGGCGAGACCGGTGCCGATCGGCACCTGGGCAGCGACGATCCCGTGACCGCCATAGAAGTTCTTTTCGCGGCTGAACATATGCATCGAGCCGCCCTTGCCTTTCGAATAGCCGCCGGCGCGCCCCGTCAATTCGGCCATCACGCCGCGCGGGTCCATCCCGCAGGCCAGCATATGGCCATGGTCGCGGTAGCTGGTGATCAGCGCATCCTCGGGCCTGGCCGCGGACTGCATGCCGACCACGACAGCTTCCTGGCCGATATAGAGATGGCAGAAGCCACCGATCAGCCCCATGCCGTAAAGTTGCCCCGCCTTCTCCTCGAAGCGGCGAATCAGCAACATTTCACGGTAATAATGAAGAAGGTCCTCGGTCGATGCGGTCATTTTCCGGGGGGCGGCGCGCGACTTGCGCTTGGCGGTGGCCTTGGCCATATCATTCTCCGGCGATGGGTTCGGGAAAATGGTGGATACGAGCATGCGCCCGTTTGCGGATCGCACCCTAAGTGGCCTCGGCGCTTTTTACAAGCGCTAAGTAAACCTTTGTTTTTTATTGAAAAACGTAGAATTAACCGGATTTTGGTTCATCTATAAAACTTTAGGCGTAAAATCAGGCTGGAATTCCGCACAAAACCGGATCGGAATGTCTCAGTATGACATCCGTATGGCGGCCTGTTCCGGGTTATGCCGACATGACTCGGCAAAAGAAGATGCGGGACTGACAATTCATCCCAAGAAAAAACTACCGGGTGAGCAGGATTACAAAATCGTCTTCATGCACATTATTCAGAAGAACGCGCGCTCGTTCATCCAGCATATCCAGATCGAGACTTTCCGATGCCAACAGCTTCACGCGCCGCTCGATCGCCAACCGATCATGGCGCAATGCGTCGCGTTCCTCGCGGGCCAATTCGGTTTGCAGGTTCAACGCAAAATAAGAGCGCAGGCCGCGCTCGCCCTCCACCGCATGGAAAGCGAAATAGCCAATAACGGCCACCCCGAAGATCGAGGCAATAATCTGGCGCCCCTGGCGGCGAAGTTCATTGAGTATCAGCATGGGGGCATCGAATCACACCCCCGAGTCGCCCGTCAACTAAAAAAGAGTCTTAGATTCCAATATGATTCCATAGGATGCGCTACAGCTTTGTAAAGACTCGCATTAGGTGAAACGTCAAGCCTTCAGAATCGACGTCCCGGCATAGACGCCATCCTCGCCCAACAGTTCCTCGATGCGGATAAGCTGATTATATTTCGCCAGCCGGTCCGAGCGCGACAGGGAGCCGGTCTTGATCTGCCCGCAATTGGTGGCCACCGCCAGGTCGGCGATGGTGGAATCCTCGGTCTCGCCGGAGCGGTGCGACATGACCGCGCTGAAACTCGCCCGATGCGCCATTTCAACGGCCTGCAGGGTTTCGCTGAGCGTACCGATCTGGTTGACCTTGACCAGGATGGAATTGGCCGCGCCGCGCTTGATACCGTCGCGCAGGCGATCCGGGTTGGTGACGAACAGATCGTCGCCGACGAGTTGCACCTTGCCGCCGATCTCAGCCGTGAGCGCGATCCAGCCGTCCCAGTCGTCCTCGGACATGCCGTCCTCGATCGAGAAAATCGGATAGCGCGCGGCGAGGTCCGCCAGATATTTCACCATGGCCGCGGAATCGAGTACCTTCCCCTCGCCCGCCATGTTGTATTTGCCGTCGGCGAAATATTCCGTCGCGGCGCAATCCAGCGCCAGCATGACATCCTCGCCCGGCTTGTAACCCGCGCCTTCCACCGCCTTCATGATGAAGTCCAGCGCGGCTTCCGCCGAGGCCAGGTTGGGCGCGAAACCACCTTCGTCGCCGACATTGGTGTTATGCCCGGCGTCGCTCAGGCCTTTCTTCAGCGCATGGAATATCTCGGCGCCCATGCGAATGGCATCGGCCATGCCGCCGGCGCCGACCGGTAAAACCATGAATTCCTGGATATCGATGGGATTGTCCGCATGCTCGCCGCCATTGATGATGTTCATCATCGGCACCGGCAGGGTTCGCGCATAAGAGCCGCCCACATAGCGGTACAGCGGCAACCCGGCATCTTCCGCCGCCGCCTTGGCCACGGCCAGGCTGACGCCAAGGATGGCATTGGCGCCCAGCCGGCTCTTGTTTGTGGTGCCGTCCAGTTCGATCATCATGCGGTCAATGGCCAGCTGATCGTCGGCGTCCAGCCCCGACAGCGTATCGAAGATCTCGCCATTGACGGCATCCACGGCGTTGCGCACGCCCTTGCCGCCATAACGCTCGCCGCCATCGCGCAGCTCATGCGCCTCATGGGTGCCCGTCGATGCCCCCGAAGGCACCGCCGCCCGGCCGTAGGCACCGGATTCCAGCGCAACATCGACCTCGACCGTGGGATTACCCCGGCTATCCAGAATTTCGCGAGCATGAATATCGACGATGGCAGTCATGGGATAATCCTTACAGGTAGAATTGTCGCGGTCAGATGCTCACCGGGTTCGCCTTGGCCAAGCGGTCGAATTCCAGCAGCTGTTCCAGGATGCCCGGCAGCTTATCTAGATAGACCATGTTCGGGCCGTCCGACGGGGCGTTGTCGGGGTCCTGGTGGACTTCCATGAAGACGGCGGCGACGCCGATTGAG
>JAOUMF010000305.1 GCA_029881615.1 Alphaproteobacteria bacterium
TATGCTCCAGGCGTGGTCAAGCGCCGTATACTATATTATATTCCTCGGGTATTAATCTTCGGGTCGGAAATAACAATAAAATCATGGTTCGCCGCACGTCTCTCATAGTTTCGGAAATTATCGCCGGCCTTTTGGCCGGGATGATCGCGCTTGGCGGACTGGTCGCCTGGCGGTTGCATGCCGGGCCCGTGCCTCTGGACTTCCTGACCCCCTACCTGGAAGAGTCACTCAAGACGGAAGGCCGCGGTTATATGGTCGATATCGATCAGACCGTTGCTGTCTGGGCCGGCTGGCGCAATGCGGTGGATATCGTGGCCACCGGGGTGGTCGTGACGGCACCCGATGGTTCCGCGCTGGCGCGGATTCCGGAATTGTCGTTGGGCCTTTCCCTGCGCGCATTGGTGCGTGGCAAGGTGGCGCCGACCACTCTCGACGCCATTGGCCCGAACGTGCGTGTTATCCGGCAGGAAAATGGTGAGTTCGCACTGGGGTTCACCGAAGCCGTCGAGGGACAACCGAACGCGGCGCCATCGGCCGGTGGCGATGTCTTGAAATTTCTCGAGGAAGAATTGCTGGCGGACCCGGACCCGTCGCGTTCTTTCGGCTATTTGCGCCGTATCAGCATCAGTGGCGGCCAGGTTGTGTTCGAGGATCGCGTGGCCGGTAGCTATTACCGTTCGCCCGACGCCCAAATCGTGTTGCTGAAAGGCAAGACGGGCATAACCGGCGACGCCCGGTTGAAGCTGCAATATGGCGACAGGCAGGCCGATTTTTCCATGCGCACGGGGCTGGAAAAGGATGATCTGGGATATTTTGCGACGCTCTATTTCACAGATGTCCAGCCGGCCGCCTTCGCCACCAGCCTGCCGCCCCAGCTCGCGGGTATAACCGCGTTGAGCATGCCGCTTAGCGGTTCGGCGAACGTGCGAGGCAAGTTAAGGGGCGAACTGGAGAGTTTTGATTTCGATATCCTGGGCGCCGCCGGCAAGCTGGAACTGACCGATCTGTACCGGGAGCCCCTGAATGTGAACTCACTGCGGATCCAGGGCAACGCTACCGCCGATTTTTCGAATGTGCATATCGAGCAGGCGATTATCGATCTGGGCGATGCGGTCGCGTTCGCCCAGGCAGCCCTTGAACCGCTGGAAGAAGGCGGGGGCATGCGGGTTTCCCTCTCGGCCGAGATGGAAAATTTCGCGATACATGAATTGCACCGTTTCTGGCCGGTCAGCGCCCAGCCGGGCGCCCGCAAGTGGGTGACCGAAAATATATATGAGGGCATCGTCGATAAGGGAACGATCGACCTGGCGCTGATTTTCGGTGGCGACGAAGAAACGCGGGTTAAGCTTGAAAAGCTTGAGGGAACGCTCGCCTATAGCGATCTCGGTATCAGTTACTTCCAGAAGATGACTCCGGTCGTCAATATCGATGGCGCCGGAACCTTCGATCAGCATGGGTTTTATCTTGGCGTCGGTGCGGGCAGTCTGGCCGGGAACTTAAAGGTGACGGGCGGGCAGGTCGATGTCATCGACATGGACAAGAAGGGCAAGGCCCGCCTTGTTATCGACGTCAAAGCCGAAGGGCCGATCGTCACCGCGCTGAAGGTTCTCGACGAAGATCCGCTGCATTATGGTGACAAGCTGGGCTTCGATCCGGCGGATCTGGGGGGAGATTCAAGTTCAGACCTGCATTTCGAGCTGCCGCTGATCAAGAATTTGACCGGTGAGATGCTGGAAGTCTCCGCCAAGGGCAGGCTGACAGGAGTATCCGTTCCCAATGGTCCGTTCAATCTGGCGGTCAGCGAGGGTGTGTTGGACATGCAGGTCACCCGGGCCGGCATGCAACTGGCCGGGGATGTTCAGCTCAACGGTGTTCCCGCCGGCATTCTCTGGAACGAAAATTTTGAACCGGGCGGGAAGTTCAAGCGCCGTTTCGAGGTCAAGGCGAGTCCGGACGAGGCGCAGCGTCGGTCCCTTGGCCTGCCGGACCTTTCCTATTGGGTTGAAGGGGCCGCGCCCGCCGAGCTGACTTATACGGTGGTACCCAAGCATGCGCCCGAACTTATAGTCAGGTCGGATTTGACGCCGGTCCTGGTCAGAATTCCCGAGGCGGGCTGGCGGAAGGAACCGGGGAAACCCGGGCGCCTGGAAATCGACGGCAGGGTGCTGAAGGAAGGTCACCTGGTTTTTGACAGGCTGGGGTTGGAAACCAACGACACCGTGGCCACGGTGAAGATGGAATTCCTGCCCGACATGTCGGATATAGCCAAGGTAACGCTGCGGGATTTGCGGTATCTCGATTACGATGTAAAGGGTGAAATTACCCGGGCTGATGACGGCGGATACCGTATCGATCTTGAGGGAGACAAGATCAATGTCAGCCATTTCCTGACCGACGCGTATGAAAAATCAAGCGCCGAGGCAGCCGCCGCCGGCGGCGACCCGGATGCCAGGGGACGGCGACTGACGATCAAGGCCAACTTCAAGGAAGCCATTACCGGCGAAGACCGCCGTATGCATCGCGGCGCTTTTAACGGAGCCTATGACGGGCGCGACTGGGAAGCGGTCGTGCTGTATGCGACGCTGGGCGAGGGCGCCGAATTGCGCGTTAACTACGGCAAGGGTGAAAAGGGATATGAGCTTCTGGTGGAATCGAACGATGCCGGTCAGGCATTGCGTTCGCTGGGCTGGTGGGATGAAATTCAGGGCGGATCGTTGGCGATCGAGGGACGGCGCGAGTCGATCGCGGCGCCGCTGGTCGGTAATCTCCGGGTCAAGGATTTCCGCATGAAGGAAGCGCCGGCGGGCGTCAAGCTGCTGCAGGTCATTACGCTGGTCGGGCTTCCGGCGGCCGCGGCGGCGGGCGACGGTATAAGTTTTGCCGGACTCGAAGGTTCTTACAATTACGACAAGGGACTGCTGACCTTTGGCGAGGTCGAGGCCTGGGGGCCGGTCGGCGTGCATGTCGACAAGGGCGGTTGGATGAACTTCAACGAAAATTCCATCAAGATGCAGGGCGTTGTGGTGCCGGCCAATACGCTGCAGCAACTCCTCGGCATTATCCCCGGCGTCGGATTGCTGTTTCAGGAGGGCCTGATCGCCGCGAACTTCGAGGTTAGCGGAAAGCTGGAGGAGCCGGACGTCAAAGGGAAACCGGGCAGTGTCCTTGCGCTGGGTTTTTTGCGCAAGCTGTTCCGGCTCAAGGTCGATCCGAAAGACGAGCAGCCCGGCCTTCAGCTAAGGCCCCAGCGCGACTGACCGGTCTTCAGGCCGGGCGCACCAGGGCGTGGCGTTTCTTTCCAGCCGATAGCTTTATGACGCCGTCCGCATTGACATCTTCCAGGGTGATTTGGGCGGTTTCATCGCCGATCGCCACGTCGTTCAGGCGTGCGCCGCCACCCTTGATCAGCCGCCTGGCCTCGCCATTGGAGCCCGCAAGTCCCGCCCGCTTCATCAGTTCGAAAGCGGCCAGGCCGGCCTGCAGTTCGCTGCTCGGCACCTCGATGGTTGGCAGATCCTCGGCGATGACGCCCTGCTCGAAGGTCTTGGCCGCGGTTTCCGCCGCCGCCGCCGCCGCCGCCTCGCCGTGGCAAAGTTTTGTCGCTTCGGTGGCGAGGACCTTCTTGGCCTCGTTGATCTCCGCGCCTTCCAGTGCCTCCAGCCGGGCGATCTCGTCCAGCGGCAGGTCGGTGAACAGCTTCAGGAAGCGGCCGACATCGGCGTCCTCGGTATTGCGCCAGTATTGCCAATAGTCGTAGGCACTGAGCCGTTCCTCGTTCAGCCACACCGCGCCCGAGGCCGTCTTGCCCATCTTCGCCCCCGACGAAGTGGTCAGCAGCGGCGTGGTCAAGCCATAGAGCTGTTTATGGTCGCTTTTGTGGGTCAGTTCGATGCCGGCAACAATATTGCCCCACTGGTCCGATCCCCCCATCTGCAACACGCAGTCCTGACGTCGCGATAGCTCAAGGAAATCATACGCCTGTAGCACCATGTAATTGAATTCCAGGAAGCTGAGCGGCTGTTCACGGTCGAGGCGCATCTTGACCGATTCGAAACCCAGCATGCGGTTGACCGAAAAATGACGGCCATATTCGCGCAGGAAGGGGATATATTGAATATTGTCCAGCCAGTCCGCGTTATTGACCATGACGGCGTCGGTCGGACCGTCGCCGAAGGT
>JAOUMF010000306.1 GCA_029881615.1 Alphaproteobacteria bacterium
ATGCGTCCGCTGACCGATGACAGGCCCAAGCCGCTGGTGGAGTTGGCCGGCCGCAGCCTGCTGGACCGCGCGCTCGACAATCTGGCGGCGGGCGGCATCAAGCGCTTTGTGGTCAACAGTCATTACAAAAGCGAAATGATCGCGGCCCACCTTGCGAATCGCACCGACATCACCCTGTCGCCCGAGGAAATTCTGCTGGAAACCGGCGGCGGCGTGAAGGCCGCCCTGACACATCTGGGCAGCGACGCCTTCTTCGTGGTGAACTCCGACGCGGTCTGGCGCGATGGCGGCGAATCGACAATCGCCCGCATGGCGGCGCGGTGGGACGGCACGGCCATGGATGCCCTGCTTCTCTTGGTGCCGATGCAGGCGATCACGGGCAATATCGGAAAGCACCCGGGCGATTATCACCTGGAAGCCGACGGACGGGCCCGGCGGCGGGCCCAGGGTGAAACCGCCCCGTTCCTTTTCGGCGGCATCCAGATTCTGCATCCAAGACTGTTCGAGGGAGCGCCGGATGGGAAATTCTCGCTGAACATCCTTTATGACCGCGCGCAACAGGCCGGACGCCTGCACGGGCTACGCCATGACGGCGAGTGGTACCATGTGGGCACGCCCGAGGAACTGGCCGCCACCGAACCCGCCTTCGCCGGCGACCGGCGATGACCGATTCCGCCCGCATCCTGACCATCGCGCCGGGCCGGCCCTTTCTGGATACGTTGGCGGCGGGTTTACTGGCGGAGGCGGATGGCGAGCCGGAACGCCTGGCGGATTACCTGATCCTGCTACCGACGCGGCGCGCCTGCCGGGCGCTGGGCGAGGCGTTCCTGCGGGCCGGCGAGGGCCGGCCGCTGATTTTACCGACGATCCGGCCGCTGGGCGATGTGGACGAAGAGGCGCTGGCCTTCCATCTGCCGGCCGGTGACGCCGCCCTGACCCTGCCGCCCGCCATTCCGGAAATGCAGCGAATTCTGCGGTTGACCCGCATGATACAGAGTTGGAAGACGGATACCGATACAAATACCGATATCGCCGCGGACCAGGCGGTAAAGCTGGCCGGAGAACTGGCGCGACTGCTGGACCAGGTACAGACCGAGCGGCTGGATTTCATTAATTTGCAGGGGCTGGCGCCCGCCGAATATGCCGATCACTGGCGCGATGTGCTGAAATTCCTGGAAATAGCCACCGATCATTGGCCCGCCATTCTGGCCGAGCTGGACTGCATCGATCCGGCCGACCGCCGGAACCGGCTGCTGGAGGCGCAGGCCGGGATCTGGCGCGATATGCCACCCGAAGGCCCGGTGATCGCGGCCGGTTCCACCGGTAGCGTCCCGGCCACTGCCGACTTGCTTGAAACCGTCATGGGCCTGCCAAGAGGCCGAATTATCCTGCCCGGCCTGGACAGCGCCATGGACCAGACAACGCAAAAGGCGGTCCGGAATGAACCCGGCCACCCGCAGCATGGCATGCTTCGCCTGTTGGAGTGGCTGGAAGTGGCGGTGGAAGCCGTGCCCGAATGGAAGGCCGATGTGCAATATTCCAGCCCGCCGGAACGCGCCGCGCTGGTCGCCGAAGCCCTGCGTCCGGCCGAAACCACCGACGCCTGGCGCGCCCTGGATGCCATCCCGACCGCCGCGCTGGACGGGATTCAGCGTGTAGACTGCGCCAATGAGGCCGAGGAAGCCGGCGTAATCGCCCTGATGCTGCGTCATGCGCTGGAGCAGGAGAGCAAAACGGCGGCGCTGGTCACGCCCGACCGGCAACTGGCGCGCCGGGTCGCGGCGGACCTGAAGCGCTGGAATATCGAGATCGACGATTCCGCCGGCCGCCCGCTGGCCGATACGCCGCCGGGCATATTCCTGCGGCTGGTGGCGCGCGCGGCGGCCGAGGGACTGTCGCCGGTCATCCTGCTCGCGGCCCTGAAACATCCGTTTGCGGCAGGCGGCATGGACCGTTTGGAATTCGTGGCCCTCGTGCGCGCGTTCGAGAAGGAAATCCTGCGCGGCCCCCGGCCGGGACCGGGAATCGAAGGGCTGCGCGCGCTGCTGGCGGAAAACCCGAAAAAAGCGCCGCCCTTCGAGCCGTTGCTGAATTTGGTGGAGCGCTGCCTGGGGCCGCTGACGAACTTGCTGGAAACCGGGGTCCACGATTTTACGGCGCTGATCGACGCCCACCTGGCGGCCGCCGAGGCGCTGGCCACCACCGACAGCGAAGAAGGGCCGGCACGCCTGTGGGTCGGCGAGGATGGCGAGGCGCTGGCCACCGCTATATTCGAGCTGCGTGAGGCCGCGCCGATCATGGAAGCGGTCGATGGCGTGGATTATGCGGCACTGTTCGAAACGCTGATATCCGGCGCGACCTTGCGCCCACGCTATGGATTGCATCCCCGGCTGCATATTTGGGGACCGTTGGAAGCGCGGCTGCTGCATGCGGATCTGATGATCCTGGGCGGTCTGAACGAGGGTAGCTGGCCGCCCGACCCGGGAAACGATCCCTGGATGAGCCGCCCGATGCGCGCGCAGTTTGGCCTGCCCGCGCCGGAACGGCGCATCGGGTTGGCGGCCCATGATTTTGCACAAGGGTTCGCGGCGCCCCGGGTGGCGTTGACCCGCGCCGGCAAGGCCGAGGGCGCGCCGACGGTGCCCTCGCGCTGGCTGACCCGGCTGGACACGGTGCTGGAAGGGGCCGGGGCCGAGGATGCGCTGGCGCCAGACAAGGACTGGCGCGCGCTATATCATGCCTTGTCGCGGCCTTCGAAGCCGGTGCGGATCGGTCCGCCAGAACCGCGCCCACCAGTCGAGGCGCGCCCGAGGGAACTGTCGGTCACACGCGTCGAACTGTGGATGCGCGAGCCCTATGCGATTTACGCCAGCAAGATTCTGGCGCTTGGTCCGCTGGATGCGCTGGAGGCCGATCCCGGCGCCGCCGACCGCGGCAGCTTCATTCATGAAGCGCTGGACCGGTTCGTACGGGAAAACCCCGACGACCTGCCGTCGGACGCGCTGGAACGGCTGTTGGAATGCGGGCGAAAAGCCTTTGGCGAGGCGCTGGGCCGGCCGGCGGTGGTGGCTTTCTGGTGGCCGCGCTTTCAGCGTGTCGCCGAATGGTTTCTGGCGCGGGAACATGAACGGCGGGCCGGTACGGTCGAAAGTTCCCATACCGAGGTCAAGGGCAGCGTTTCCCTGAAAGGCAAAAAGGGCGGATTCACACTGACCGCCAAGGCCGACCGCATCGACAGGCTGGCGGGGGGCGGTTATGCAATCATCGACTACAAGACCGGCCTGCCGCCAAGCAATGACGAGGTCACGTTCGGTTATGCGCCCCAGTTGCCGCTGGAAGCCGTCATACTGGCCGCTGGCGGGTTTGCTGGGGTGACGGCGGGCAGTACGTCCGAACTGGCCTACTGGCGGCTCTCGGGCGGGGAACCGGCGGGTGAAATCCGTATCGTCGATGGCGTTCCCGGCGAGCTTGCCCAATCCGCGCGCGAGGGTCTGATCAAGCTGATCGACGCGTTCGACGACCCGAACACGCCCTATATGGCAACGCCACGCCCGGAATGGGCCACAGCGTGGAACGATTACGAACATCTGGCGCGCAATCGCGAATGGGCCGCCGGAGGAGGTGGAGACGAATGAGCGCCTTGTCCACCCGTCCCGATCCCTCGCTGCTGCAACGCAAGGCCGCCGATCCGTCGGCCAGCGTCTGGGTGTCCGCCTCGGCGGGCAGCGGCAAGACCAAGGTGCTGACCGACCGCGTGCTGTCGCTGCTGCTGGATGGAATCCGGCCAGAGCGGATACTCTGCCTGACCTTCACCAAGGCGGCGGCGGCGGAAATGTCGGTACGTATCAGCCGGCAACTCAGCCGGTGGGCGACCGTCGAGGACGGGACATTGCATGCGTTGTTGACGGATCTGACCGGCGACGCCCCGACGGAAGAGATTACCAGGCGGGCGCGGCAACTTTTCGCCCATGTGCTGGACGTGCCAGGCGGATTGAAGATCCAGACCATTCATGCCTTTTGCCAATCGCTGCTGGGCCGTTTCCCCATCGAGGCGGGACTGGCGCCTCATTTTGAAGTGATCGACGAACGCAGCGCCGCCGAACTGGTCGACGGTGCGCGCGACGTGGTGCTGCGGCGCAGTCAGAAAGACAGCGAGCTGGGCCGGGCGC
>JAOUMF010000307.1 GCA_029881615.1 Alphaproteobacteria bacterium
TCCGTGTTGTTATAAATTATGATTCTGTATGGCGTCTGAAGGTGTAACAGGGGTCGCACTGCGTCGTTTAAAGGGGAGGACTGCATGTATTTTCGCTTATTTTCCAGGCTGATCATACCAGCCATATTGGCCTGTTTCCTGATCGCCCTTCCCGCCAGTGCCCAGGACGCCGATGCGGTTTGGCAGCAGGAAAACGACGCCGCGATCGCCGCGTTTCAGAATGGCGATTATGCGAATGCCGAATTGCATATGAAAAAGGCGCTAAAGCGGGCCGAAGCGCTGGGCCAGAATGATTGGCGTTACGCCATGAGCGTGGGCGACCTCGGTGCGGTTTATTATTGGCAGGAACGTTATGACGATGCCGAACCCTACCTCAAGCGGGGTCTGGCGCTGCGCCAGGAACAGCCTGGACTGGAAAAGGCGGCGGCAACGTCGGCGCATTTTCTGGGGCAGGTCTATTATTCCCGGGGTGATTACGCGGCCGCAATTCCACCGCTTGCACAGGCCGTGGCGATTCGCGAGAAAGTTCTTGGGCCAGACGATGGGACGACGCTGGACTCGCTGGATTTCCTCGCCAGCGCGCGGGCGAGCGCGGGCGAATATACGACTGCGATACCCTTGTTCGAACGCCTTCTTGCCGCCCGTACCCGTTCGGCGGGCGCCGACAGCATTGAAGCGGCTGCGGTGCACGATTGGCTGGGAGTTTCGTACGAGCAGACCGGGGATACCCGGAAGGCAGCCAAACATCTGATACGCGCCAATGAAATCAGGACAAAGCTGTCGGGACCAGACGATCCGGACCTGGCTTGGGGATATGCCCAATTGGCGCGCGTATACGAGGCTGCCGGAAAACCAAAGGAGGCCGAACGCGCATTTGGTCAAGAGTTGGCGATCCTCGAAAAGGTCAACGGAAAAGACTCTCCCCATCTGCTCGATACCCTCTATCGGATGGTCGATTTTTACCGCGGGCAGGGCCGGGAAAAAGATGCCGCGACAGTCGAACGGAGAATCAAGGCAACGCCAGGCGGCGCCGCATCCGCTAGTAACGATCCGGGCACAGACTTAACAAATATGCTCGGCGCCATGGCCGCAGTCGGTCAGAAAAACCGGGAAACCGAAGATGCATGGAACAAGGCCACCCAGGATGGGCAGGCGGCCTATGCGGAAAAGAATTACGAGAAAGCCAGAGAGCGATATGCCGAAGCGCTGGATCTTAGCCGGTTGATACTCCTGGCTGATTCGCGGGTTGCCGTAAGTTACAATAACCTGGCCACGGCCTATTGGGGACTCGGCCAGATCAGCGAGGCGGATGTCAATTTCTTGCAGGCGGTGGATCTGGGGGCGGGCACGCCCGAGATGAACCCGGCTGAAATGAAGGTTATCCTTGGTAATTATGCGAGCTTCCTGCGGGCGCAGAACCGCGTGAAGGAGGCCGAATCCATGGAGGCGCGCTCGGCTGCCATTCCCTGATGTGCAGGGAATGGCGTTGCCGTTCGGGCGGAACTGTCAGCCTGAACGCAGTTGTGCCTTGGCCAGAAAAAGGGGAGTCGCATGAGATATTCAAGGTTGGTTTTCCTGCTTCTTCTGACCCTGCATGCCGGATTGCCGGCCCGCGCGCAGGATGGGGGGCAGAAATGGAAGCAAACACATGCCGCCGCGATCAAAGCGTTAGAAGACGGTGACTACGTTCTGTCCGAACAGAAGATGCGGCAAGCACTGGATTTGGCCCGCCCCTTCGGCGAGAGCGATGGTCGATATGCAGAAACTGTCGGAGATCTTGGTGCTGTCTTGTATTTACAACGGCGATACGACGAGGCCAGATCATTTCTGGAAGCTGGCCTCAGGCTCCACATTGCGCCCTTCGGAGCGCACGAAAAGACCGGGAATGCCGGTCACTGGCTGGGTGAATTCTACTTTGAGGTCGGTGAATACGAAAAGGCCGTGGATATGTTTCGATACACGATCGATATTCGCCGGCAAGCTACTGTTCCTGAAGATAATTCGACCATTCTAGCTCATAAAAATCTCGGTGTTTCCTTGGTTCGGCTTGGAAAGCCCAAGGAAGCCCTGGAGCCTTTAAGCCATACCGTAAAATTTCAAAGCTCATCGCCGAACACGGAAAAAAGCGAGTTGGCCGGCAGTTACGGCTGGTCCGGAGTTGCCTATTACAGGGCAGGGCGTTACCGGGAGTCCGCAGAGCAGCACCAGTTAGCCGTCAATAACTGGAAATCAGTTGGCGACGGAAGAAATGTCGCTTACGCGCTGCATAGCCTTGGAGAGGCGTATGAGCAGCTTGGAAGCAAGCGGGATACTGAACAGGCCTATCTGGAGGAGTTAGCAACCTGGGACGGCTTGTTAGGTGAAAATTCGAAAGAGTCTTTAGGGGCGCTGCGCAAACTGCAAGCTATCTATCAGGAGCAAGGCCAATCGAAATTGGCGGCAGCCTTCGATGAGCGGGTTTCGATTGTCACGGGAGAGCCCGCACCTGCACAAATTCCGGCGGCCAGGCAGAATACTCCATCGAGTGCTGCCGCCAGTGGCAATGCGGTGCCGGACCCGTATGACGTTATTCCCGCCATCCTTTACCGGAAGGCCGCTGTGGGGGTGGGTTGCGATCGGAGCGGCAAGCCCGCGAATATGTCGGACGATGAATACCAGGCTGCCATGTTCATTGCATGGTCTGAAATCGCCTTGGAAAAAGAGGCCACGGATTTGCAGGAAGCTTACGGTCTGTATGCGGAGGCTCTGTACACGGGACTGGAATGCACGCGTAGCGTTAAGGATAGCATACCCAACGTCATGATAAGGATTGCAGTCCTGGCGATGCATTTGGACAGAAGGAACGAGGCGGAAATGACGGCGTCCATAGCCCTGCAGTTCGCTGATATTCAGTTCAAGAATGATCCCCGGGAAAGGCGTGGCATATATCAGTTGTTTGCGGAACTGCATCGCAGGTTGGGTAACGAAGCCTTGGCCAGCGAAGCGGAGGCCTTTGCCGCGCAACTGGGAAAATGACAGCCCGTTGAAACGGGGCGTTTATATTTTTGCGGGCTTTGTCAGTTTCGCAACCGCTTCGTTCAGCTGGCTCATCCGCTTGTGGTCACCCTGGCTGCTGTCGGGATGGTGGATCGCCGCGAGTTTCCGATAGCGTTTCCTGATTTCGTCGGTTTCGGGTGTGCCGTCAGGCGGGAAACCCAGGACATAGAGGGCGTCTGCATTCGACCGGACACCGTGTTCCAGGGGCTCGAAGGCCATCGCCTTGACCTGATACCGCAGCCGGGTGTTTTCCGATCGCGCCTCTCTAAGCCGCTGGTCGCTGCTGGGGCCGCGCCCGTCTTCGATTCGGACCGTATAATCGCCACGGTCCATGGCCAGCGCCAACGCAAGCGCGCGGCGGATGGTCGCGGTGTTATGTCCGCCAGCCAGCCGAACCTGAAGTCGCGGCTTGCGGCGCCAGTTCTTGCCCTCGTTGGCGCCGGATTTCAAAATTACGGTTTCGCGGTCGCCGGGCTCCGGTTCGCCGGGGTCGGGAAACCGCGCGGCATCGCCCGGCATCAGCAGCAAGACAGCGCGCGCCAGTTCGCCGGCATTTACATTATGCCGTTCCGCCAGTTCCAGCACCGCATCGCGGAAATCGTTGGCGCAGGGCACCACGTAAGATCGGTTCTTTATCTCGCCCTTATCCGTGTCGCCAGGATCGGGCATGTCGTCGAAATCGTCGGGATGTTCCAGCTTGTCGCCCAGCCATACGCGCCGACGGCGTGAACGAAGGATCTTGGCCTTGCGCAGCGCTTCTCCGTAAGCTGTCCGAGGGTCTGTCATGGCCGTTAGCTGGATGTTCAGTTATTGAAAAACCGGTACATCGTAGAATGCCCGTTTACCGAAAGGCAAACAGCAAGTTTCGTGCCGAATTTTAGTTACCGGGCGGAAAGGGACTCAGGCGCGGAGCGTGCCGCCGGTTTGCTTGGTCACCGCGGCGACGATTGCGGCCGAAACCTTCTCGATGTCTTCGTCGGTCAGCGTCCGTTCCGTTGGCTGCAGCGTGACCGCGATCGCCACCGATTTCCGGTTTTCGCCGACCCCCTTGCCTTCATAAACGTCGAACAGGCGGACATCGGCAATCAGCGCCTTGTCGGCGCCCTTGGCGGCGCGGATCAGGCTTTCG
>JAOUMF010000308.1 GCA_029881615.1 Alphaproteobacteria bacterium
CCCTCGTCGGTGCGGCCCATATGATGCACCAGCGCGCCGCAGCAGCCCTGGCCCCGCGCGATCACCACCTCGATCCCATGCCGGGTCAACAGGCGAACCGTCGCCTCGTTGATCGCCGGGTTCAGCACCTTCTGGGCACAGCCGGTCATCAACGCCACGCGGCCGCGCCGGGCGCCGCGCACCGGGAATACTTGCGGCCTGTCGACAGCGGAAGGTCCACCCAGACGCTTGGGCGCCAAGGCCATCATCGCGCCCAGCCGGCCCGGCATCAATTTCCGGAAAGGCCGTCCCAGCAGGGCGCCGACCAGTGCGATCCGGAACAGAAACGGGCGCGGCAGCAGCAACGCCAGCAAAGACCGCAGCATGCGCTCGGCCAGCGGCCGGCGATAGGTCTTCTCAATATAGGCGCGCCCGAGATCGACCAGATGCATGTAATGCACCCCCGATGGGCAGGTGGTCATGCAGCTGAGGCAGGACAGGCAGCGATCGATATGCTTGACCACCGGGGCCGGCGCAGGACGCCCCGACTCCAGCATATCCTTCATCTGATAAATTCGGCCGCGCGGGCTGTCCAGTTCGTCGCCACGCAACACATAGGTCGGACAGGTAGCCGTGCAGAACCCACAATGAACGCAGGCACGCAGGATTTCGTTCGCCACCTTGATGTCGGGATCGGCAAGCTGTTCGGGGGTGAAATGGGTCTGCATCCGCGACGAACTCCGCTCAGATATCCGCGTACATGCGGCCGGGGTTAAGAATGCCCTTCGGATCGAAGGCGGCTTTCACACGCTGCGCCAGCATTGTCCTGGCGCCGGGTTGGGGCTGGAACACCGGCACCGCCCGCCTGATCTCTTCGGGTGCGCGAAACAGGGTGGCGTGCCCCGTCGAGCGTTCGATCGCCGCACGCACGGCCTCGTGGCTGGCATCCGCGCCTGTGGGCAGGGCCAGCCAGACCAGCCCGCCGCCCCAGTCCAGGAAGGCATCGGACCCGTCGATCGCCGTCAATTCATCGACCAGGTCGGGCGCCGCCGCCGGCGGCACAGACAGCTTCCAGACGGCCCGCTGATCCCCGGGCGCCGCAAAGGGCATGACATCGCGCACCTCGCGCCAGAAGGCGACAGAATTCATACTATGCAGCTCTTCCGTGGCGCCGAATTCCGACAGCATCTCGCGCAGGGCGTTGCAGCGATACTCGGCCGACGGTCCCGGCCCTTCGACGCGCAGCGCCGCGACCGGGCCCTTGTGTCCGGCGATCAGGTCCACCCCCGAAGCATCGGCCAGCGACGCCGGCAGCCAGGCCGCGCCGGAAACTTCGTGCGGGCTCTGCATCGCCTTGATCATCGCCTGCACCGCCCGGGCCGGATCGGCGCCGACCAATAGCGCGGTACGGGTCTTTTCGGGCGACGGCAACACCTTCACCGTTACCTCGGTCATCGCCGCCAGCGTGCCCCAGGAACCGGCCATCAGCTTGCTGAGGTCGTAGCCCGTTACGTTCTTCACGACGCGCCCGCCGGATTTGAATATCTCGCCCCGACCGGAAACCGCGTGGAAACCCAGGAAATGATCGCGCGCGGCGCCGCTCTTGATCCGGCGCGGGCCGGAAAGATTACAGGCGATCGCACCGCCCAGGGTGCCCGTCGGCACGTTCGACCGACCGCCGGCCGCCCCCTGCCCGCCCCCGGTGGATGCCAGCAACGGGCCGTAGTTCGGCGGCTCGAATTCCAGCTGCTGGTTCTTTTCGCCCAAGGCCGCCTCGATCTCGCCGATCGGCGTTGCCGGGTTGGCGGTCATCACCAGTTCGTTCGGCTCATACAGCGTTATGCCGGCCATGCCGCCCAGTTGCACCACGTGATCGGCCGTAATGGGACGGCCAAGCGCGCGCTTGCTGCCGCCACCGACCACCTCGACGGTCTTTTCCTCGGCCGTTGCCCAGGCAAGTAAATCACGCAGTTGGTCCGGATTGTCCGGCCGTAATGTTTCAGTCACGGTTCTGCTTTCCTAAAAACGCGGAATATCGGGGAAACGGGTCTCCCCATGATGCACATGCACCCGGCCCAGTTCGGCACATTGATGCAGTTCGGGGAACATCTTGCCGGGATTGAGCAGCGATAACGGGTCGAAGGCGCATTTCACGCGCATCTGCTGATTCAGATCATTCTCGGAAAACATTTCCGGCATCAGGTCGCGCTTTTCCACGCCAACGCCGTGTTCGCCGGTCAGCACGCCGCCGACCTCGACGCAAAGCCTGAGAATATCGGAGCCGAATTCCTCCGCCTTGTCCAACTCGCCGGGAACATTGGCATCGTACAGGATCAACGGATGCAGGTTTCCATCCCCGGCGTGAAACACGTTGGCGACCCGAAGGTCGTATTTCACCGAAAGTTCGGCCATGCGGCGCAGCACCTCGGTCAAGCGGCCGCGTGGTATCGTGCCGTCCATGCAGTAATAGTCCGGCGATATGCGGCCCACCGCGGGAAATGCCGCCTTCCGGCCGGCCCAGAACACCTGGCGTTCGGCGTCGCTTTCCGAGACCCGGATGGTGGACGCGCCGCATTCGCTGGCAATCGCCGACACTCGCTCGATCAGATGGTCGACTTCCACCGCCGGACCGTCGAGCTCTATGATGATCACCGCCTCCACATCCAGCGGATAACCGGCATGAACGAAATCTTCCGCCGCCTGGGTCGCCAGTTTGTCCATCATTTCCATGCCGGCCGGGATGATGCCCGCACTGATGACCCTGGCCACGCAATCGCCCGCCTGTTCGCTGGTCGGGAAACCAGTCAACATGGCGCGCACGGTCTCGGGACTGCGCAGAATACGAACCGTCACCTCGGTGACAACGCCCAGCAGCCCCTCGGAGCCGGTCAGCAGCCCCAGCATGTCGTAGCCGCCGGCATCCAGATGCTTGCCGCCGAATCGGACCACCTCGCCCTCGATCGTCACCAGTTCGACGCCCAGCACGTTATTGGTGGTCAGCCCGTATTTCAGGCAATGAACACCGCCCGAATTCTCCGCGATGTTACCTCCGATGGTACAGGCGATCTGGCTGGAGGGGTCGGGCGCGTAATAGAAACCCTTATGCTGGACCGCATTGGTGATGCCCAGATTGGTGACGCCGGGCTGGGTCACGACGCAACGATTATCGAAATCGATGTCCAGAATCCGGTTGAACTTCGCCATCGACAGCAGCACGCCATCGGCCAGCGGCAAGGCGCCACCGGACAGCGACGTCCCCGCGCCGCGCGGCACCACCTTGATCTCGTTTTCATGGCAATAGCGCAGAACCTGGCGCACTTCCTCAACCGTTTCCGGCAGCACGACGACCAGCGGCGGCTGGCGGTAGGCAGTCAGCCCGTCGGATTCATAGGGGCGAAGCTCGTCTTCATCGACGATCACACTGCCCTCGGCCGTAACAATCCGCGCCAAGGCGGCCGCGATTTCGGCCCTTTTCGCGAGCGTGTCCCGGTTTGGTTCGGGCATTTTCATGAGTCAGGTATCCGGTAGCTGTTATCTGGCACCGTGATAACAGCATTATCGGTCGAGGTGAACATCATGTTGCGCCAAACAGCATAAACCGCGCCAATTTGGCGCGGTTTATGCGGAAACGAATTGTCGGCCCCGAAGGGCCAACCGTAATCAGCCCTGGCGGGCCTTGAAACGCGGGTTGAGCTTGTTAATGACGTACAAGCGTCCCTTACGGCGAACGATTCGGCATTCTTTATGCCGATCCTTCATGGACTTAAGCGAATTGACTACTTTCATGATTCTCCAGCCGCTCTTCAACGGTCCCTTAAAATTCGTGCGCGGAACATAAGGGCGCGACACGCCGCCGTCAAGAGTTGCCTTACGCTTATTGTCGCCGACCGGAATTCGCTGCGATTCAGCGGTCCGGAACAGCCGGTTCGCCAACAAGAAACACGGGCTTATTGTTAAAATTTTAACTTTTTTTGATATGCCTCAAGGCGCATGCCTCCAAACCGGTTTCTAATAAGATCCTGGGAAACCTCCTTTTCAGGTGGGAGCCTGCCATGCCAACAAAATCCCTCACGACCTGGGTACTTGTCGCCGACGGCGCCAAGGCCCGTTTGCTGGAAAGAATCGGTGCAAAGGCTATGCTGACGCCCGCGTCCGACAAGTGCTTCTGCGACACAGAAGCCC
>JAOUMF010000309.1 GCA_029881615.1 Alphaproteobacteria bacterium
GCCATCGGCAACGGCGGCGGCCAATTGACCTGCGGTTTCTTTTTGCTCTGCATTGAGTTCCGGGCCGGGACTGTCGGGGTCCGGGTCGGCGACGGGATCGGCATCGGCCGGCAGGGCCACGCGCAGCAACGCGCCGGCATCGGCAAGGCCGGTTACGACTCCGGGGCTCACGGCGGCCTCGCGCGCCAGTTCGGTGGCGCCACGCGCCGGGCCGTCGGCCAGCGCATCCAGCACCCGCTGGCGCGCTGGCGTAATACGAATCTCGGGCAGGGTTTCCGCCAACCTGTATCCGGCGCGTAGTGGCGCGGGCTCCAGCGCCTCTGGAATGCTCATCGCCATGCGCAGGACCGCGCCGGCGGGGGACAGCGTGTAGCGCGCCACCCAATCGACCAGACCGCGCGTCTCATCGGGCAGGGGCGGACAGTCGAGGGGCGCGATCACGTCCCGCAGGCGGGATTCCTCGACGCCCGCCGGGTCGCCGTCGCCCCAGACCACGCCAATGGCCTGGCGGCGGCCCAACGGCACCGAAACAAAATCACCCGGCGTTAACTCCCTGTCAGCAGGTTGCCGGTAATCATAGGCCGTGCCGAGGGGCAAGGGCAGCAGCACCGAGACCCGCCGGGCGGTGTTCGGTGTCTGGGTCGATACGGTCAAACTGGCGTGGCGCTTCGGCATGGGTTAGACTCTCGGCCATCAAGTAACATCGGGCAAGGGCGGCGATCACGCCAACCGGTTCCGGTTAAACGGCCAGGATAGTCAGGACAAGGTATGAAATTTTTCGTCGATACCGCGGACGTCGCGGAAATCAGGGATTTGGCGGCCACGGGATTGGTTGACGGCGTGACCACCAACCCCTCGCTTGTAGCAAAGTCGGGCCGCGATTTTTTCGAGGTGCTGGAAGAAATTTGCGACATCGTGGACGGCCCGGTCAGCGCCGAGGTTGCCGCGACCGATTCGGATACCATGCTGGCGGAAGGCAAGGCGCTTTCCAAAATCGCAAAAAATATCGCCGTCAAGGTACCCTTGACCCGCGACGGGCTGAAAGCCTGCAAGGCGCTGTCGGGTGACGGCATCATGGTGAATGTGACCCTGTGCTTTTCCGCGGCGCAGGCGATCCTGGCCGCCAAGGCCGGCGCGACCTTCGTCTCGCCCTTCGTCGGGCGGCTGGACGATATCGGATCGGACGGCATGGCGCTGATCGCCGACATTGTCGATATCTACGATGCCTACGCGAATTTCGATACCGAGGTGCTGGTTGCGTCGATTCGGCATCCCATGCATGTGGTCGACTCGGCGAAAATGGGCGCCCATGTCGCGACCGTGCCGCCAGCAGTGCTTCGCGCCATGTTCAATCATCCGCTGACCGATAAGGGTTTGGCGGCTTTCCTCGTAGACTGGGAGAAAACAGGACAGTCGATCCTGGACCGCTGATAGATGACACAGACGCGAAAAAACAATCCCGAGACCGGGTTAACCGAAGAAGACGTCACGCGCTGGTTGGGCGAAAATCCGGATTTCCTGCCGGCGCATCCAGAGCTGCTCGACAATCTCGCGGCTCCTTCGCGTAAATTGGGGCGCGGCGTCGCGGATTTGCAGCAGGCCCTGATAGAAAAGCTGCGAGGAGACCTTAAGCTCGCGCGCGAACGTCAGCGGGAATTGGTGGACACCAGCCGTGCCAACCTGAACAGCCAGACGCGCATTCATGAATGTATCGTCACGATGATGTCCGCAACTTCGTTCGAGCAGCTTATACAGACCATCACCACGGATTTTGCCGTGTTGCTGGATCTCGACGTCGTAACGCTCTGCATCGAGGCCGATGGGGCGGACCTGGGAACGCCGCACAGCCGCGGGCTTCACATCGTACCCACCGGCACCGTCGATCACGTAATGGGCAGCGGTCGCCACGTCCTGTTGCGCAGCTTCATCGAGGGCGAACCGGAAATCTACGGTGGGGGCGCGCCACTGGTCGCTTCCGATGCGCTGGCGCGTATTTCGATCGCACCGAAAACACCACCGGGCCTTATCGCCTTCGGATCGCGCACGGCTGGCAAGTTCGAAGCCGGACAGGCCGTCGAATTGCTGGCCTTCCTGGCGCGGGTAACCGAACGGGCCATCCGCTTATGGCTGAAACAGAATTAACACCGGCCACGCCGACCGCCTTTTCCTGCGATCCCGCGCTGGCACGGGCGGTCGAGGATTGGCAACGCTGGCTTATCCATGAAAAACGGGCCTCCCGCCACACCATAAATGCCTATGGCCGCGATCTGGGAGCATTCCTCTCTTTCCTGCAAACCCATCTGGGCGGACCGCCGGGATTTTCGGATATCGAGCACCTGACGGCAGCCGATTTCCGTGCCTGGATGGCGGGACGAGCCACCGACGGGGCCGGCCGTTCCTCGATCGCGCGGGCCATGTCGGTCATCCGCGGTTTCTTTCGCTGGCTGGAGCGCAATGGGCACGGCGCCAATCAGGCCATCCGCGCCATGCGCAGCCCCCGGCTGCCGCAAAGCATACCAAAGCCGCTAACGGTGGCCGACGCCGACCTGCTGCTCGATTCGATGGACCTGCTGCCCGGCGACGAATGGGAAACCCAGCGCGATCTGGCTCTGTTTACGCTGCTTTACGGCTGCGGGCTGCGCATTTCCGAAGCGCTGGATCTGAATCGCGGTCAGGCGCCCGTGGGCGAATCGCTTACCGTCACCGGCAAGGGCAATAAACAAAGGATGCTGCCGGTTCTGCCGGTGGTGCGGGACGCCATGCAGGCTTACCTGGCACTTTGCCCCTGGAAATCGGGATACGATGCCCCCCTGTTTCTGGGAACCCGCGGCAAGCGGCTGAATCCCGGCGTTGCGCAAAAGAGGCTGCGGGAACTGCGGCTGCTGCTGGGCCTTCCCGATACGGTCACGCCGCATGCGCTGCGCCATAGTTTCGCGACCCATCTTCTGGGCGCGGGCGGCGATTTGCGAACGATTCAAGAGCTGTTGGGTCATGCCTCGCTATCGACAACCCAGCGCTATACGGCGGTCGATTCCGACAGCCTGATGGCGGCCTATCGCGCCGCGCATCCCCGTGCGGACTGACGTGGGTTATACGGGAATGATACGAAATGAGTTATTGGCTTCAAATCCATCGAGAACAACCGAGGACAGCAAGATGCGCAAATTCACATTGATGGCGGTTATTGCCCTGTCGGTCGGGGCCGGCGGCTGGGCCACCGCGAGCCGCTCTGCCGACGCGGCCAGCGTCGAAGTTGGCTTCAGCCTCAATGAGAAACAGATAATTTCCAGATTCTTCGCCGACGAAGCCGGTGGCGATAGCGATGGCGCCAACCCGCAGGACGGGCAGGGTAAAGGCAAAGGCAAGGAAAAAAAGAAGAAGAACAAGGGAGTCGGCAATCAGGGCATGCCCCCCGGCCTGGCCAAGAAGGGCGGCGCGCTGCCACCGGGCATCGCCAAGCGGCAATTGCCCACCACCCTTCTTTCGCAGCTGCCGCCCCCGCCCCAAGGGTTTGAGCGCGTTATCGTCGACAAGGATGTTGTGCTGGTCAATATCGCGACGCAGGTCGTCCATGACGTGCTGGAACATGTACTGAAATAGTCTTTTCCGGCCCTGACAAAAATACAGCCGGCCGCTTATTGCGGCCGGTTTTTTTGCGCCTCGTTATGGTCGTCCTCGGCGCGCCGGGCCATGGTGACCATTAACAGCGGGCCAACCAGGATAATGACGCTGAGCGAAGCGAATGCGATGCCCCAGGCCGTGCCGCTTTCCTCGCCGCCGGCACCGTCCAGCACCGCGCCGAAGGCCAGCGGGCCGATGAACGATCCCACGAAACCGATCATCGAATGCATCGCCATGGTGGCGCCGCGATAACGCGGGTCGGCCGCGGCGATCACCCCGGCCGTCAGCGTCGCGGAATCGCCGATAACGGTCCAGCCATAGACGAAGGCCAGAAACACGACCGCAACGAAGGGCAGGGTAGCGCCCGAAAACCCAAAGGCCGTGCCGGCGACCGCCGAAGCGATCATCACCACGATCAGAACCTGCCGCCGCCCGAAACGATGGGCCAGCTCATTGCCGATCACACTGGCCGGCAAGCCCATCAAATTGACCAGTGCGGCGATCGTTGTCGCGGTCCAGGCCAGCCCCATTGCCCCC